>NZ_SZPX01000008.1 GCF_005217605.1 Sulfurimonas crateris
TGTGCTGGTACTTAAGTCCAAAAAGGAAAGAAACCTGTTTATTATTAGCTTTTGTGAAAACTATGAGTCTTTAAGAACACACAACCATATTTTAACTATTTGGTTGATAAATATATTATACGAAGGAAAAAAATGAAAAATCTACTAAAATCATTAGCTCTCTTGGCGGCTATATCAGCTACAACACTATTTGCAGGCTCAGGACATAGTCATGACGCAGAGCATGGTCATAGCCACGCATCGGTAAAAGTCAGTGAAGAGAAGGTAAAGCAGATAGCTAAAAGAGAGCTCCAAGGATTGATTAAACGCTCCAAGATCGATAAAAGCTGGTCTAGCATAGAGGCACAAAGCACGGAGAAAAAGAGTTTTGGCGGTAAAATGGAGTGGGTGGCTGTTTTTATTAATGAATCCGTAAAAGATGTAAAAAAGCAAAAGCTTTATGTATTCGTCAGTGAGTACGGTGAAGTTACAGGTGCTAATTACAGCGGTAAATAGTATATGGAGCAGTCTAAACTCAGACTGCTCTGGAAATTTATAAAAAGGCAAAACATTGATATACTATATCTTTAAACTCACAGTCACGGCATTTTTAATAGTATTGATATCAGAAATTGCTAAAAGAAGCAGTTTGATGGGTGCGCTGTTGGCAGCTATTCCACTGGTCTCAATACTTGCTATGATATGGATGTATATAGATACGAACGATAGCAAAAGTGCCGTGGAGTTCTCAAGCAGGATTGTCTGGCTGATCGCTCCGTCTATGACTCTATTTATAGTGTTTCCTCTGCTGATAAAAAAAGGTATGCACTTCTATCCAAGTCTTATCATCTCTACGCTGTTGACGATCACGGCTTACTACGGTGTCATATATTTTTTAGGTAAAGTAGGGATCAAGCTATAGAAACGTCTGAGCCAGAGAAAAACTCTCTAGCTCTTAACGCTCGCTTTTAGCAGAGCTTTTAACTCCGCGATCTCTTCTCTAAGCAGGGATAGTTCGCTATTTGTGTGATTTTCAGCTGTGTGAACCTCTTCTACGATGTGCTCCTCCTCTTTTTTGTTTATGATCGACATTGCATCTACTACGATAGCGACTATAAGGTTTATCATAATGAAGGTCACGACAAAGATAAACGGAACAAAAAATACCCATGCAAGCGGATACACTTCCATGACGGGGCGCACGATTCCCATAGACCAAGACTCTAATGTCATTATCTGAAAAAGGGTGTAGAAAGATTCGCCAAGCGTTCCAAACCACTCTGGGAACTTCTCGGAGTAGAGCTGTGTCGCCATGATGGCAAAGATGTAGAAGAAGAGCCCCATGAGTGCAGCGATAGAGAGCATTCCAGGGATAACGCTTATAAGTGCGGAGACTATCTTTCTCATCTGAGGCACGACCGTGACAAGCCTAAAGAGTCTTAGAACTCTTAAAACTCTCAGTATCTCAAAACCTGCGCTTAGCGGAACAAGCGATATTGCCACAATTGAAAAGTCAAAAATGCTCCACGGGTCTTTGAAAAAAGAGAGCCTGTGAACATAGATGCGCATCGCAATCTCTATTGTAAAAATTGAGATGACAAGCGTGTTAAAAAGTGAAGTAACTCCGCCAAAATTTGCCATAAACTCTTTTGAAGTCTCAAGCCCCATAGTTATGCCGTTTAGGATGATAAGGTAGGTTATGAAGTTAACAAAGCTCCTGCTCTCTACAATCGTTTTGATTTTACTGTGCATTTGGTTCCTCTGAATTTTTTTGGAATTTTATCAACATTTGAATAACACATGGCAGTTAATTTTATGTCGGTACAATTCGATTATGAAATATATATTATTGATTTTTACTCTTCTTTTTTTTAGTGCGTGCAGCATCAAAAACTATGAACATACACAGACAAAGATCATTACTATAAAATCGCCAAAGATAAAGTTCTCAGACGTTGGTTATCTTCGCAACAGTGACAAATCAATAGAGCTTGAGCTCTTTATGGCAGGCAAAAGCATAGAGAAGATAGCCATAAACCATCTCATCTGTGTAAGTGGCGGCTGTATGAGCAAAAGCAGCTTTAACAAAGAGTATCTAAATGCCGTATATCCAGATGATACGCTTCAAAACATACTACTGTCTCGTGCTATTTACGACGGAGAAAATCTAAGTAAAACAGAGAACGGATTTACTCAAAAGATACAAGACGAAGATGTTGATATAAGCTACAGAGTGGAGCCAGAGGGCGTCTTTTTTAAAGATAGAAAAAACTCAATAATATTTAATGTAAAGGATATAGATGAATAAATTTGTAGGTGCGCATGTAAGTGCAAGCGGAGGTGTTTTCAATGCAGTTGAAAATGCAGTGGCAATAGGAGCAAAGGCATTTGCTCTTTTTACGAAAAACCAGAGACAGTGGAGCGCCAAAGAGCTTGATGGCGAGACGATAGAGAAGTTTAAAAAAGCTCTGCAAGAGAGCGGAATATTGCCTCGTCATATACTTCCTCACGACTCGTACCTTATAAACCTTGGTCATCCCGAAGCGGATAAAAGAGAAAAATCAATAGACGCTTTTTTGGATGAGGTGCAGAGATGCGAGCTATTAGGGCTTGATAGACTCAATTTTCACCCGGGAAGCCATCTTAAGCAGATAAGCGAAGATGAGTGTCTGGGTAAGATCTCAGATGCTATGAACAGAACTCTTGAAAAAACAGAGGGTGTAAGCTTGGTTCTTGAAAATACTGCAGGACAGGGAAGCAATCTAGGCTGGAAGTTTGAGCATCTGGCTCAAATAATTGATAAAGTAGAAGATAAAAGCCGTGTCGGAGTCTGCATAGACACCTGCCATATGTTCACGGCTGGTTATGATATAAGAACAAGAGAAGCTTACGATAAAACGTGGAGCGAATTTGATAAGATCATAGGTTTTAAATATTTGATGGGAATGCATATAAACGACTCAAAAGCAAAATTCGAATCGCACGTTGACAGACACCACTCTCTAGGCAAAGGCGAGATAGGGCTTGATGCGTTCAGGTTTATCATGAACGATGAGAGGATGAACGATATACCTCTTATCCTTGAGACGATCGATGATACCATCTGGAAAGATGAGATAGCGCTGCTTTACTCTTTTGAGAATTAAGTGGTTTTTGTGTAGAATCAGCGGGTTTTTAATAAAAGGGGAGGGGTTATAAGTGAGAAATATAGTTCTTTTTACTCTATTTTGCAGCAGCCTCTTCGCAGGAGGGTATAAGATTCCGGAGACATCTTTAAACTCCGTTGCTCTTAGTGCCGCAAATGTCGCACACGCTTGGGGCGCAGATGCGGCATATTATAATCCTGCAAATATGGTTTTTATGAAAAATGAGGCGGTTGTGGAAGCAAACCTTATGTATATCGGGCTTAGCGATATAAACTATAAAGCAGCAGGCATAGATATAAACTCAAAAAGAGAGAACTTTGTCGTTCCCACTCTTCACTATGTCTCGCAGGAGATAAGCGGTGCACGTTATGGGCTTAGTATAGTCTCTCCCGCAGGTCTTTCAAAAAGATGGCAGAGCGCTCCTGCGATCTACTCGGCGGAGGAGTTTACGCTTCAAACCGTAGAGATAAATCCGAGCGTTGCACTTCCTATCGGCGATAAGATAGCTGTTGCTTTGGGGATCAGAGCGATATACTCAGAGGGAGTGGTAAAAAGGAGTCCCCCTGGTGTTTCGTTAGACATGAATGGTGACTCCATAGACATAGGATATAATCTTGCACTCTCTTATAAGGCTTCACCGGAACTTGAAATGGCACTTGCGTACCGTTCAAAAGTAGATTTGAGTGTAGAGGGTGATGTTTCTCTCAACACTTTAAAAAGTAATGCATCTGTTAGTATTCCCGTACCTGCTCTTTTAAACATTGCAGTTGCCTATACTTTACCAAGTAAAACAACTTTTGAGTTTGTTTATGAGAGAAATTTTTGGTCTGAATATAAAGAACTTGATTTTGACTTTGGACAAGGCTTGCCAGATCCTGCACCAATCGCAAAGAATTGGAGAGACACTGATACTTTTCGCTTCGGTATAACGCAAAAATTGGAAAAACTAACCCTTATGGGCGGTCTGCTCATCGATGAATCACCAACGCCGAACGAGACACTTGGTTTTGAGCTGCCCGACTCTGACTCGTTCTCTGTATCATTCGGTGCAAGATACCAAGTGAGCGAGAAGATAAATGTAGGCATCGGCGCTCTTTATTCGGTAAGAGAAGATAAAAAGGTCTCAAACGGCTCACTTGAGGGCGAATTTTCAAACGCAAACGCACTGCTGATATCATCAGCTTTAGAGTATAGATTTTAAGGATATATTTGGAAACATTAATTGATTTTTTAGAAGCAAAAGATATAGAAAAAACAGTTATTTTTGCTCAGCTAAAATGTAGTAAAACAGAAGCACAGTTGTTGCAGACACTCGCAAAGAGATATATGCGTGGGGAAGATGATGTCCTCATCCTAGACCTGCTTCAAGAGATATACGGCAACGAGAAGTATGAGGGGATAAAGCACATAGCCGAGGTCAAGCTTCTTTTGGAACTTGGCTGGCTCCATCAGCAGAGCTTTACGCCTATTAAGATATCAGAGGTCACGCCTTTGGAGCTTTTAAACAGCGCGGTAGGACTATCTCCCTCATTTCTGAAACTTCTTCAAGAGGGGGCGCTTGAGAGTGAACTGCCAGACATTAAGCCATACTCGGACCATCTTGAGTATCTTCAGGATCAGTTTTTACGCATAGACCTCTACCAAAAGATGAGCGCTATCCGCCAAAATGTGCATGAGCACTCTTTGGGCATAGACAGAACTCAGGCAAAGCTAAAACAGCTTGAAAAACGTATAGAGGACAGAGTAGCTCAAACCCCTGAAAAGCTCGTGCTAGATAAGTTTTTTAAGCAGAAAAAGATGGACGCAAAAGAGCAGGTTATTTTTCTAGCTCTCCTTCGTGAAGAGTACAGCGCAACAGACGCCTCTTTGCGCGAGATGAATACGCTAATTGAGCTGATATCGCTCGATGAGTATGAACGTATAAAGAACCGCTCGCTGCTGGAGGATGGCTCAAACCTTATAAACGACGGAATAATCGACTACGAGGAGATGTTAAATCCTTTTGGCGGCATCTCGCGTGCGTTTTATATTGTAGATGATGTTCTTCAGAGCATTATCCATCCGCAAAAAAATAAAAAGGTTCGCAGAATAAAGCTTAACACGCTTATCGACGAGCAGGATATTTTTGAGCTTGTTGAACCAGAGACCTCGCTTGAAGATGTCGTACTGGCAAACGAGACGCAAGATACGCTTAAAAACCTTATGAGACAGCTAGACAAAGAGGTTGTCGGAAGACTTGTGGAGTGGGGCATCAAAGATAAAAAGAGCGGCATTGACGCAAGAATTATCTTCTACGGTGCGGCTGGAACTGGTAAAACTATGACCGCGTACTCTCTTGCAAAGTCGCTTAAGCGTCAGGTTCTGGCGTTTGACTGCTCAAAGATACTCTCTATGTATGTAGGAGAGAGCGAGAAGAATGTGCGTAAGATCTTTGATACTTTTTATGACCTTTGCGAAAAAACAAAGACGGAGCCTATCCTTCTGTTGAACGAGGCTGACCAGTTTTTGGGCGCTAGATCTAGCGGAACGAACAGCGGTGCAGATCAGATGCACAACCAGATGCAGAACATATTTTTGGAGCAGATAGAGAAGTTCAAAGGCGTTCTTATCGCTACGACAAACCTGCTTGAAAATATAGACAAAGCGTTCTCAAGACGTTTTAATTACAAGATAGAGTTCAAAAAACCGAACAAAGAGCAGAGGCTTGCATTGTGGAAAAAGATGCTCCCTCTAAACGCTCCCTACGAAGAGGGTTTTGACGCGAGTGAGCTATCAAGCTATTCATTAACGGGCGGACAGATAAGCTTGATAGTGAAAAATACCGCATATAAGGTAGCTGTAAGAGAAAAACCTCTTTTTTCTTTAGAAGATTTCGAGCAGGAGATCAAAAAAGAGAAAGATGCCAGTTTTGACAGTGAGAAGATGATGGGGTTTTTAAATAAGTAATATGAACGACTTTATGCACCAAGCAGTTAAAGAGGCATTTAGCGGCGTAGAGCACAATCACGGCGGTCCATTTGGAGCGGTGATCGTAAAAGATGGCAAGATAATCTCAAAAGCTCACAATCAGGTTATAAAGAACAACGATCCAACAGCCCACGCCGAGATGAATGCGATCAAAAAAGCCTCTAAAAAACTGGGCACGTTCGATCTTAGCGGATGTGAGATATATACCACATGTATGCCGTGTCCCATGTGTCTGGGTGCTATAAAGTGGGCAAACATTAAAACCGTTTACTACGGTGCCTCAAGCAGAGATGCCGATAAGATAGGCTTTAGAGATGCAGAGTTTTACGAAAAAGAGACATTGGAGCTAAAGAACATCGACAGAGAAGAGTGTCTGAAGCCTTTTAAAGCGTGGAGCGCAAAAGAGGATAAAACTCTCTACTAATACTCAAAAATGTTATAAATCGTAACACTTCTGTAACCTCTCAGTAATTAGTCTGTAACAAATTTTATGCAAAATGCTATTATAAAATTTGTCGCAGGAGGCACAAGTGCCAGCTTTTACAATATCGATAATAAACTACCTTGCTAAATACTACTATATAAACTCTGATGAAGCCAAAGAGATGGTCAATGATGAGTGGGACTACATAGAACAAGAGTATATCAACGGAAGCAACACCCCAAAAGATATCGCTAAATATCTGATCTCTTTATATATGGTGGCGTAAAATGTCAATCAGCGTAGAGAACTACTTTAACCATAACTACCCATCTTTTGCCAAACTGCCCACTCTTGTTCGAAATGGAGTGCTCTCTTTTTTTAAAAGAGCTTTTCATGAAGATGAGATAAATGATGTCTTGGCTAAGAACAGACACCTTGATGCGTTTGATTTTATTGAGTTCGTGCTTGATTACTTCAGCATTGACATCAATATAAATAAAAATCAGCTCTCAAGAATCCCATCTTACGGCAGAGTTGTCATAATAGCGAACCACCCGCTGGGCGCGCTTGACTCTTTGGCGCTTTTAAACGTCATTAAAGATGTAAGAAAAGATATAAAGATCGTTGCATCTAATTTTCTAGAAGAGTTTAAAAATCTCGATGAGGTGCTTATCCCGATAGAGAATGTAAAAGGGAAGATGCAAAGAGGCTCCGTGGAGGCGATTTACGAAGCACTTCAAAAAGAGCAGGTCGTGGTGATCTTTCCATCCGGCGAAGTGAGCCGCGCAAGACTTGACGGCATAAAAGACACCAAGTGGAAAAAGGGGTTTTTAAAGATAGCCCAAAATACAAAAGCTCCTATCTTGCCCATATATATCGATGCAAAAAACTCAAAGACCTTCTATCTTCTCTCAATGCTCAACAAAGCGTTGGCAACGGCTACTATCCCGCATGAGATGTTTAAACACTACAACAAAAATATCTCTTTTACCATAGGCAAGAGTATCCCATACGAGAGCTACTATGCGCCCAATATCGAGATTTCAAACAGGGTAAAGCTTCTGCGCAAGCACTTTTATCAGGTTGCCAAAAAGCAAAAAGGCATCTTTAAAACTCACAACGGCATAGCCTTGGCAGAGAACAGACAGGAGCTTAAAAAAGAGCTTCAAAATGCAAAAGCGATAGGCGAGACGACTGACGGCAAGAAGATCTATCTCTACGCCAATGCGGATGAGAACGTTCTTATAAAAGAGATAGGAAGACTTCGTGAGATTAGTTTTAGGCAGGTAAAAGAGGGGAGCGGAAAACAGAGAGACATAGATGATTTTGACTACTGTTATGAGCATATCATCCTTTGGGATGACAAAGATCTGGAGATAGTAGGTTCGTACCGCATAATAAAAGCGGGTGAGATGGTCGAGGCATACGGCATTGACGGTCTATACTCATCTACCCTTTTTGAGTTCAAGGTCGAATCTCAAGCATATCTGCAAAACTCCATTGAGCTTGGACGCAGTTTTGTGCAGCCGAAATATTGGAACTCAAGAGCGCTTGACTACCTTTGGCAGGGAATCGGCGCATACCTAAGAACAAATCCCGATATTCGTTATATGTTTGGATGCGTGAGCATATCTGGTTCTTACAGCGATGAAGCTACCGCTATTTTGGTCTATTTTTATATGAACTATTTCGGTTCAAAGGTAAAGAGTGTAAAGCATCATGAGAGCTATATTATCGATGAGGCTAAGAAAAAGAGATTTGAAGAGCTCTTTTTTAACAACGATTATGAGAAGGACATTGTCATCTTAAAGCATGAACTTCAAGTAATGGGTCATGCTATCCCGACACTATATAAACAGTATAGTGAACTTTGTGATGATGGCGGAGTTGAGTTTGTTGATTTTGGCAGAGACAGAGAGTTTGAGAACTGTGTTGACGGCTTTATCGTTGTAGATACAACCAAGTTAAAAGAACAAAAAAGAAAACGCTATCTCTTAAGGTAGTGTTACAAAATAGAGAGTTTGTAATGATTTTCTCTCATATATGTTTCAGTCCTACACATCAGCTCTAAAAGAGTGAAAAAATGTGTAGTATTTGGTAACAGTAGCCGCTTCAAATAACCTCTTAATCTTTTATTTAATACTCTTTTTGCTACAATCCACCTAACTGTTTTTTCTAAAAATATGTGAAAATATTTAAGTCAAACGGCTTATGTTTTTATGCGTTTTAAAACAATAATAATAACAAAGGTAGGTTATATGGAGCATGTAGTGACTTCAAATCCGTATTTTGGGGTGTTTGTACTTTTCCTTCTGACATTCGGTGCATTTATAGTTACGACGATTATAGCGCGTTTGGCGAGTCGTGCGCTGGCGGCTAAAAGTAACGAAAAAATTAAATTATCGGTGTATGAGTGTGGACCTGAGGTTACAAAACAGCCAAACAGAATCTCTCCGCAGTTCTATCTCTTTGCTCTGCTTTTTTTGCTTTTTGATGTAGAGATAGTCTTTATGTTCCCTTGGGCAGTTGACTTTAAGCTACTTGGATGGTTCGGTTTTGCCGAGATGTTAATGTTTATACTGCTTTTAACTATCGGTTTTATTTATGCATGGAAAAAAGGAGCGCTTGAATGGCACAACATAAAATAAATTATACGCAAAACGGCGGATTGCCGGTTGCACTTACAAGTATAGACAAGATAGTAAACTGGGGACGTTCAAACTCTATTTGGGCGCTTACTTACGGACTTGCTTGTTGCGGTATCGAGATGATGGCATCGGGTGCTTCAAGATATGACTTCGACAGATTCGGAACGATCTTTAGAGCATCTCCTCGTCAGGCAGACGTTATGATAGTTGCAGGAACGCTTACAAAAAAACATGCCGAGTTCATCAAGAGACTTTACGATCAGATGACTGAGCCAAAATGGGTTATCTCAATGGGTTCATGTGCAAATACGGGCGGTATGTTCAATACTTACGCTACTGTTCAGGGAGTTGACAGAATCATCCCTGTTGACTTGTATCTTCCAGGGTGTGCTCCTCGCCCTGAAACGCTTCAGTACGGTGTTATGCTTCTGCAAAAAAAGATTCGTGCGAACCATGCTTCAAGAGCACAAAAAGCTAAAAGGTTGATGTAATGAGAGCTTATAAACCAAAAGATGACGTACAAGCAAAAGCCTACTATACGGATAGATTTTATGTCTCTCCTCAAGTGCCTAAGTCACCGGTAGAGAGTGATGAAGTTTTTGCTGCAGACTTAGAAGCTATAAAGTCAAAAGTCGAAGTTCTTGATGCTTACATTCAAGTTGAGCAGATGGTCGTTTACATTAAGCCTGAAGATAACTACAAGGTTTTAGAGCTTTTAAGAGATGAGTGCGACTATACACAGTTAAGTGAAATGAGTGCGATTGACTGGCTTGCTGCAAGAGGCGGGTTTGAGATCTTTTACCAGATGCTAAGCATGAACAAACGCAAACGCCTTCGCATAAAAATGTTTATCAACAAAGGCGAGGCTGTAAACTCTGTAGAGAAACTTTTCCGCTCTGCTGACTGGTCTGAGCGTGAGATGTTCGATATGTTCGGCATCGAAGCAAACGGACATCCGTTTATGAAGAGAATTCTTATGCCTTACGACTGGCAGGGATATCCGCTTCTTAAAACTTATCCTCTGCAAGGCGATGAGTTTGCCTCATGGTATGAAGTTGACAAGATATACGGCAAAGAGGCACGCGATATTATCGGGCCTGAACTTCGCGATACTGCAAAAGTGGACAGATACGACTCTGAGAGATTCGCACGTCTTGGACATGAAGTGCCTAAAGGGACTAAGATCACGGGCAACGAGCCTAAGAATGAGCAGAACTATCAAGAAGATGGCGGTGTTTTCATGATTAAAAAATTCGATAAAAAAGATTCGGTCGTTATTGACGACCCTCAAAGATAGGGAGTACCATGCAAGTAAAAAACAGATTAACCCCGTTTTTTGAAAATATCACTTTTGATAGAGAAGACAATGAGATGATATTAAACTTCGGTCCTCAGCACCCTTCTGCTCACGGACAGTTACGTTTAATGCTTCACCTTCAGCAAGAGATGATTGTAAAAGCGCATCCGGATATCGGATATCTTCACCGCGGTATGGAGAAGATGGCTGAGAATATGATCTACAACGAGTTTATGCCGACGACTGACCGAATGGACTATATCGCATCATCTTCAAACAACTACGGATTTGCACTGGCAGTTGAGAAGCTTGTAGGTCTTGAAGTTCCTCGCCGTGCAAAAGTTATTCGTATGATGCTTCTTGAGATCAACCGCCTTATGAGCCACCTTTTCTGGCTGGCAACTACTGCGCTTGATATCGGTGCTATGACTGTCTTCCTTTTCGCATTCCGCGAGAGAGAGTATCTTATGGACATCATCGAGGGGTACTGCGGAGCTAGACTTACTCATGCTGCTATCCGTATCGGCGGAGTTCCTTTAGATATCCAAGATAGTTTTATCGCTCAGCTTCGTACGTTTTTAGACAAGCTTCCGGCAAATATCAAAGATTATGAAGATCTTCTTGATACTAACCGTATCTGGCTTATGAGAATGGAAGAGGTGGGAACTATCTCAAAAGAGATGGCACTTTCATGGGGCTGTACAGGACCAATGTTAAGAGCTTCGGGCGTTGCTTGGGATATCCGTAAAGAGGAGCCATACGAGCTTTATGATGAAGTAGAGTTCAAAGTTCCTTACTCTGACAAGGGCGATAACTTCGCAAGATACCGCATCTATATGGAAGAGATGAGAGAGTCTGCAAAGATCCTTTACCAGACAATAGATATGTACGAGAAATGTGTAAAAAACAATCAGACTGAGTTAATGGCTCATGCGCCGAAATATGTCTCTGCTCCAAAGCTTGACATCATGACGCAAAACTACTCTTTGATGCAGCACTTTGTTCTTGTAACTCAGGGTATGAGACCTCCTGTAGGAGAGGTTTATGTGGCTACTGAGTCCCCAAAAGGCGAGCTTGGTTTTTACATCAACTCTCAAGGCGGACCTTACCCGTACAGATTAAAACTGCGTGCTCCGTCATTCTGGCACACGGGAATTTTAACTGACCTTCTTCCTGGTCACTACATTCCGGATGTTGTTTCTATAATCGGTACAACAAATATCGTATTTGGAGAGGTAGATCGCTAATGAAAAGATATGATTTAAGACACCTAAAAGATAATTTTGAACCTAGAATGAGAGAGATATTGACATCTCATAAAGCTGGGGAAGTTGCAATCTTTTTATTTGAGATCGGTGATTTTTCTCCGATCCAAAGATCTGCGGATTTGGTAAAAGAGTGCGGGTATGAGTTGTTAAACTCTTTAAAGTTCAACGAAGTCGACTGGACTATCGTGACAAAAAAATAAGCAGGATCTAAATTTTGAGCAAAGTATATTTTTCTACTTGGAATGGTGAGTTTATAAATAACATTAACACACCTATAGAGGAGTGGAAAGAATCAGCTTACAACCTACCGGCACAATATGACTCTCATCGCGAATCAAAAGCTTTCATCGGCTGGGACGGTGTAGCACTCTTTGATGAGAACGTAGATGTTATCCGTCTTGCTATGGAGTACGCTGCACAGTATCAAGAGTACTCTGAGGCGTGCGGAAGATGCGCACCGGGGCGATGGGGCGGACGTATTTTATACGATCAGCTTGACAAGATCGCACGCGGTGAAGGTAGCAGGGCTGATTTGGACCATCTAAAAGAGATCGGCAAAAGTATGCAGATCACTTCAAAATGTGAGATCGGAAAGACTGTTCCGAACCCTATTATTGATCTTATGACTCACTTTGAAGATGTTTTTTTGGAGTGCATAGATGAGCAAAAACCATCAAAACACTACAATGAGGCAATAGGCTACATTGCAAAGATCACATCTCCATGTTCTGACGCTTGTCCTTCACATGTAGATATTCCTGCATATATTGAGGGAGTAAGAGACCTTAGAATGGACGACTCGCTTATGGCAACACGCCAGACAATGCCGCTTGCGCATGTTTGCGGTCGTGTCTGTCCGCACCCTTGTGAGGATGCATGCCGCCGTACTAACCTTGATGAGCCGATCTCTATTATGGCACTCAAGCGCCTTGGTGCCGATTGGGAGACCGATCACGGGTATGATTTCTTCCACCCGATGGAGAAGAAGCCGAGCATCGGTAAAAAAGTTGCAGTTATCGGTGCAGGTCCTGCAGGTCTTACAACCGCTTATTATCTTGCGGCTGAGGGCGTAGATGTAGATGTTTACGAAGAGCTTCCGGTTCTTGGCGGAGAGGTCGCGGTCGGTGTTCCTGAATACAGAATGCCGATTGACAAGTACAATCAGGATATCGAGTGTGTTAGAGATATGGGTGTTAACTTTATAACTAACTCCAAGATCAATGCAGACGATATGAGAAGATTTGAGAGCGAGTACGATGCAACAATGGTCGCAACAGGTACTAGGATCTCCAAAAAAGTATATTGTGAAAACGAGAGACCTGAGATAAAAGGTTACTGGGGTGCTATCGACTTTTTAGATAAAGTAAATCTTTATGAGAAGTACGGTTATACCATCTCAAAAGCTGAACAGGAAGAGAATCTTCTTACTACAGAGTATGTGGATCTAACAGGCAAGACCGTTGTCTGTGTCGGCGGCGGATTTACATCTATGGACGTTGTTCGTTGTGCTATCAGAGCAAATGCTAAAAAAGTCTATATGATCTACCGTAGAGATGAGAAGACTATTATCAAAAACACTACTTATGAAGAGTATCACGAAGCTGTTGAAGAGGGTGTAGAGTTTCTTTTCCACTCGGCAGTAGCAGAGATGAGAGATGAAGATAATATTTTAAAATCGCTTCTTATAGATAAATTTGAACTTGTTCCAGATCCAAACGGCGGACGCGCAGAACTTGTAAAGATAGAGGGTGCTTCGTATGAAATAGAAGCTGACTATCTTGTTCCTGCCGTTTCTCAATCGGCTGATCTTAAACTTCTTCCAGAAGAGTGGGAGATCGAGAAGACATCTTGGGCGACCATAAAGACAAACGGCAAGGACTATATGACATCTCGCAAAGGCATTTTTGCTTCAGGAGATTGTGAGTATGGTCCTATGACGATCGTAAATGCTGTAGGACAGGCAAAGCGTGCAGCTTCTGTAATGGCGCGCTATGTTCAAACGGGCGAGATAACTTTAACAGACGAAGAGATCATGGAGGACCACCTGAGAAAACTTCGCGTTTACGATAAGAACGAGAAAGTCACAGGATGGCTGCCTGGTGTTGCAAGACAGCACTCAACCGTACTGGAAGTTGAAGATAGAAAGTACAATAACAAAGAGGTAAACCTAGGTTTTACCCAAGAAGAAGCTATGAGCGAAGCAGAGCGCTGTATGCGCTGTTACTATATCGCAATGGTACAGGCGTAAAGGATGGGCGAAATGAACAAGATGATCAATTTTACAATTGACGGTGTGCAGGTCCAAGCGCAAAAGGGTGAGACAATTCTTACCGTAGCTCGCAAAAACGGTATCTATATTCCGACTATGTGTTATATCTCTAAAACGACTCCGTGCGCATCTTGTCGTATGTGTGTTGTAGAGGCAAAGGGTGTGGATGGATTTGTTTTAAGCTGTAATACTCCTCCTACCGAGGGTGTAGAGATCATTACAAACAATGACGAGCTTCAAAACGAGAGAGTAAACATCATGAAGCTTTATGATGTCAACCACCCTCTTGAGTGTGGTGTATGCGATAAATCCGGAGAGTGTGATCTTCAAAACAAGACACTGGAGTTTAACGTAGAGCGTCAAAACTTCTCCGCTCGCGACCAGCTTCGTCCTTTGAAAAAATGGGGGCTTATAGATTATGAGCCTTCACTTTGCATTATGTGTGAGAAGTGTGTACACGTATGTAATGAGGTCATAGGCGATGATGCTATCGAGGTGCAGTTTGGCGGATACAAATCTACCATTATTCCTAAAGGAAGCGATGTTTTAGATTGTACATTCTGCGGCGAGTGTATTGCGGTCTGCCCTGTTGGCGCACTGACTAGCAGCGGCTTTAAGTACAGAGCAAACGCTTGGGAACTTGGTCGTGTTCCTGCTACATGTGCACACTGTTCTGCGGGATGTCCTCTGGAGTATGAGACGCGTCACAGCTCTATCAACGGTGCGAATGAGATATTTAGAGTAAAAAACAACTTTGAATTTACGTCACTTTGCGGAGCGGGACGTTTCGGTTTTGATTTTGAGAACAGAGAAAATAGTGATGAGGCTGCATTTAACAGAACTATAGAGGCTCTGAAAAATGCAAAAGCGATCCGTTTCTCATCTATGATAACAAACGAAGAGGCTCATATATTGGGTCTTTTAAAAGAGAAGCTTGGGATCAAGCTCTTCAATGAAGATGCAAGAGTGTTTGGCGAGTTTATGAGAGCATACAGCTCTGTGAGTGGAAAACTTCACCACAGCGGTTCGCTTGATGCGATCAAGCAATCAGATGCCGTGATAGTGATAGGAAGCAGAATTGCAACTGACAATCCGGGTGTAAGATATGCTCTCACTACTGCTTCAAAACATAACGGTGCGAAGATCGTTTACGCGCACCCTATGGAAGATGCGCTTATGCAAAATGTGACAACACAGATGATGAAGTATGAAGTAGGAACGGAAGAGGGCGTTATGGCGCTTCTGGCTCACGAGATACTAAAAGATGCTGATCTGGATGATAGCGAGAGAGCATTTTTTAATGATCTTGACTTTGGCTATATCTGTGCCGAGACTAACATCGGCGAGGAAGAGCTCTCTTTTATGAGTAAATCTTTTGCAAGAGCAAAAAAGAGAACGCTTGTGATAGGCAACGACCTTATGGCTCATGAGAGAGCGGCTAACATTGCTAAACTTGCGGCACTAATAGAGAAGTACAGCGATTTCTCACTGGTAGTAGTTCCTCGTGAAGTGAACACTCTTGGCGTATCGCTTATAAACACTCTTGATCATGACGAAAATATTCCTGGCGTGGTTGGATACAATGCAAAAGGCGAGTTTGTGATCTCATCACTAGAGGGTGCTGATCTGGCAATACCTGCTCTTAACCAGCAGGAGGGAACTGTCGTTAGCATTGACAACAGAGTGCTTCCTACAAACGTAGCACTTCAGTTTAACGGATATACGTTAAATGATATTGCAAGAGCATTTGGCATAGATAAAGATGAGACTATCAAGTATACGCAAGAGCTAAGCAAAGAGACAGGATTTAAAGGTATCGCATTTGATAACTTAGAGAACTTCTTATCGCCTATGGGAGAAGATAACCGCGGTTATCTTCTTGATGAAGTAGCTTGTGAAGCAAACGGCGAACTTGAAGAGCTTGATGATCTGCCTGAGTTCAACGGTACTATTATCTACCACTGCGATCCTGTGCTCCAGTTCAACAACTACACTCTAAAGGCAGAGCAGCTTCCTAAGGATAACTTCCTGCATGGTTCTGCTCAGTTTAGTGTAGCTGCTAGAATTTCTGACGGGGATCTGGTTGAGATAAGCTTTGGCGGGGATAAGATCCAAAGAAAATTCAAACTAGATAGTGAACTAAAAGGAACCGTGGCTCTAAATCCTACATTTGACATAAGCGTAGATGCGGGTAGATATAGGTTTGAAAAATCCAAAATAGTGAGAGTAATGTAATGAGCAAAATTACTATAAACATTGATGGAAGAGAGATTCAGACGCAAGAGGGCGAGTATATACTCAATGCTGCCCGTGCGAACGATATCTTTATACCGGCGATCTGTTATTTGACAAGATGTAGTCCCACACTTGCGTGTAGACTTTGTCTTGTAGAGGCTGACGGCAAGCAGGTTTATGCATGTAATGCGAAATCAAAAGAGGGGATGAGCGTCGTAACATCGACTGAAAACATCATAAAAGAGCGCCGTGCAATTATGGAGGTTTATGACGTAAACCATCCTCTGCAGTGCGGTGTCTGTGATCAGTCTGGTGAGTGCGAGCTTCAAAACTATACTTTGGAGATGGGCGTAGATGCACAACACTATGCCGTTAAAGATGTAGACAGAAGCGATATCGACTGGGGGCATATTCACTACAATCCGGGTCTTTGTATCGTCTGTGAGAGATGTGTGACCGCATGTAAAGATATGATAGGCGACAACTCACTCAAAACTGTGCCGCGCGGTGCTGATGCACTTGAAGCAGAGTATAAAGAGAGTATGCCAAAAGATGCTTATGCAATGTGGAACAAACTTAACAAATCTCTTATAGGTTTGACAAGCGGCGAAGAGATGCTTGATTGTACGAGTTGTGGTGAGTGTGCCGCGGTTTGTCCGGTTGGAGCTCTTGTCGATACTCACTATATCTACACTACGAATGCGTGGGAGTGCAAGCAGATACCTGCAACGTGCGGACACTGTTCTGCAGGATGCCAGATAAGCTACGACGTAAAACATACAAGCATTGACAACACGGATGAGAAGATCTACCGCGTTATGAACGAGTGGAACTATGTTTCTCTCTGCGGTGCCGGAAGATACGGCTTTGATTACCAAAACAGAGTAGAGGCTAAAGACGCGGCGGCATTTAAAAATGCCGTGGAAGCGTTTAAAAAAGCTGACACTATCAAATTCACTTCTACAATAACCAATGAAGAGGCTCTGGTTCTACAGAAGTTAAAAGAGAAGTTCGGTTACAAGCTTGTAAACAGTGAAGCAAAGGCGTTTCAGACATTTTTAAATGACTACAGCGAGATAAGCGGTACAAAACTTTACGGTTATGACCTCGAAGCTACGCACAATGCTAACTTTGTTATCTCGGTCGGAACTGCTCTAAAGAGCGACAATCCGAATGCACGCTATGCTCTAAACAACTCTATGACAGTAAACAAGGGCGCGGGTCTTTACTTTCACCCTCTAAAAGATCCTGTTGTGGAAGGGTTTGGCAAAAGCATTATGACGATGTATCACGCTCCGCTTCAAGAAGAGGCTGTTTTATATCTTATCCTTGATCTCTTTGCAGATAAAGAGAAGCTCCCAAGCGATATTGTCTCTTATCTTGCATCATTCCACTCTACAAAGACCGTAACGGTTGAAGAGGTGATTAAAGAAGAGGTCACCGAGATCGTAAAAGTTATGAAGAAAAATGAAGAGACTGGCGAAGAGGAAGAGGTAGAAGAAGAGAAGAAGAAGATGGTTCCAAAGAAGATCTCAAAAGAGGTTGAAGTGGATGATAACCGTCTTTTAGAGATCTTAGGCGCAGATGATAATTTTATGGAGGCTCTGGAGAAAAATCTTGCTAAAAAAGATACATTTGCTCTGATAGCAGGACCGGATCTCTATACTCATCCAAACTCCAAAAATCTTGCTCGTCTTTTAGCGCTTATTGAAAAGTACAGTGCGTTTGAGCTTACTATGATACCTACGCTTACAAACTCTTTGGGAGTTGCACTGATTTGTGAGCTTGACGATGAGGCAGGTTCTTATACGATCGGCTACAACACAAAAGGTGACTTTACATTATCGGCTCTTGGCGGGGGTGATCTGGATATGCCTGCGATAAATCAGCAGGAGGGAACGCTTACAAGTATAAACAAAAGAGTAAACCCTACAAATGCGGCGGTCGGTTACAGAGGATACGAGCTAAACGATATCGCTAACGCACTCGGACTTAATGCTGAGCTTGTTATTGAGTATACCAAAGAGCTTCCTGTAGAGATGGGCTTTAGAGCAGAGGAGTTTGATAATCTTCCAAACCACTATGATAATGACGGCACTGAGCATCGCGGATACTTGTTGGAGAATATTTCAACTCCTGCAAGCGGCGATGAGAGCGTTGCTGCGTTTAGTGATGAGAAGATGCAGGGGACTCTTATCTACTTGGCAAATCCTGTAAGACAGTTCACTCCGTTTACGTATAAGACTACAAACCTTGATGAGGTAAGCGGTGTTTATATGAGTGAAGAGTTCTTAAGCGGATCTGATCTTAACGAAGGAGACAGCGTGAGAGTTAAGAGCTCAAGCGGTGAGATCGTGGCAAATATAGTAAGTGATAATAAAATAAGCGGTGACATCGTAGTGTTACCGACATTTGATTCTAAATTAAATTCAGAGGCACTGTTTAGCTCATACCGCTTTGCAACAGCTTCGATTGAAAAGGTGTAATATATGGAAACAGCATATTTAATTGAGACGATCATCAAGATCGTCGTGATTTTACTTATATTTTCTGCACTAGCGGGAATCGGTACATATTTCGAGAGAAAAGTTCTCGCATTTATGCAGCGCCGTCTAGGACCCGTAAATGTTGGACCTTTTGGTCTACTTCAAGTTGCGGCAGACGGTATTAAACTCTTTACAAAAGAGGATATCGTCCCTACAAACGTAGTTGGACGCATCTTTAAAATTGCACCTGTAATTACGGCTGCAACTGCATTTATGGCAGCGGCTGCTATTCCGTTTTTACCATCTTTTACTATATTCGGATATGAAGTTCATCCGATAGTAGCAGATATTAACATCGGTATATTATATATCTTAGGTATTATGGGAGTCGGCCTGTACGGTCCTCTTTTAGGCGGTATGGCTTCTGCGAACAAGTTCTCGCTCCTCTCTGCTGCGCGTGGTGCTGCTGTATTTATCTCTTATGAGGTTATTACGGGCTTATCTATTTTAGCTCCAATTATGATGGTAGGTTCACTTTCGCTTATCGACTTTAACGAGTATCAATCAGGCGGAATTACAGACTGGATAGTATGGTCTCAACCTGTTGCGTTCATCCTTTTCTGGATAGCGGCTTTTGCTGAGACCGGCAGAACACCTTTTCACTTGATAGCAAACGATCACGAGATCATTGACGGATTTGGAACTGAGTACTCAGGTATGAGATGGGGTCTTTTCTTCATCGGTGAGTATGCAAATATGTTCTTTATCTCTTTTGTTATGGCACTTCTGTTCCTAGGCGGCTACGGAGACGGAAGTCTTTTAGGCGCTCTTGGATTGTTAGCTAAAGTTGCGTTCTTCTTCTTCTTTTTCTTGTGGACAAGAGCGGCTTGGCCTGATATAAGACCGGATCAGCTTATGTGGCTGTGCTGGAAAGTTTTAATGCCGATAGCAGTGATAAACATAGTTATCACTGGTATAGTAATGATGTAAGGGGTGAGTATGCATAACGAACATATAGAAGAACATTTTAACAATAGAAATGTCACGGAGATAGATAGCAACTACTATATGGTAGATATTGCTCCTTACCCTACAGATGGATGGGGTAAATTTAAAAGAGTTCTAAAAAGAGCGCTAAGAGGCGAGCTTTTTGTGGGTCTTTGGGTAGTTCTAAGAGAGATGATCAGATTTGACATCCATACGGTAAAGTATCCTGAAGAGAAGATGCCAATTGGACCAAGATACAGAGCGGTTCACGAGATGAAGCGTCTTTGGGAGTCTGATACTGAAAGATGTATCGGGTGCGGACTTTGTGAGAAGATCTGTATCTCTAACTGTATCAGAATCGACACTAAGATCGATGAGAACTCTCGCAAAGAGGTAACAGAGTACAGCATCAATCTCGGTCGTTGTATCTTCTGTGGCTACTGTGCTGAAGTGTGCCCTGAGTTGGCAATTACACACGGCGGCGAGTATGAAAACGCTAGTGATCAGAGAGAGCATTTTATAATGTATCAGGATATGCTCACGCCGCTTGATAAGATGAAGGCCGGAACTCAGGTTGAGTTTGAAGGTTTTGGCGCGATCACACCACATGAAGATGAGCGTGTTAAAAAAACACCTCTAGCATATTAAGGAGTTTAGTTATGTTTGAAGCAGTTGCATTTTATCTGTTCGCTTTTTTAACGATTTCGATGTTTTATATAGCGGTGACGACGTCACAGGCGCTATATGCTCTATCGGCTTTGGCGGCAGGAATGATTTTTATATCGGCGTTTTTCTTTATTTTAGGCGCTGACTTTTTAGGTGCGATTCAGATCGTTGTTTACTCCGGTGCCGTAATGGCTCTTTATGCTTTTGGTATGATGTTCTTCGATACGACAAGAGATGTAAAAGAGAAGCAGGGCAATAAAGCTATTATTGTTGGATTAAGTATCATTAGTGCAGTTTTGGTCGTGCTTATTGTTTCTGCTCCTATAGTCGGAAGCAATATTGAAGCGCTATATCCGGTGACGGAAGGTGCGGGCAACGTTCAAGAGGTAGGTATGGTCCTCTTTACAAAATACCTTGTCCCTTTTGAAGTTGCAGCGGTAATGCTTTTGGTCGCTATGATCGCCGGTATCGTACTTGCAGGAAAGAAGATGGATCTCTCTCTTACTCTTATGAATGAACAAGAGTTGTTAAAGATGAGAGAAGAAGATAAAAGTAAGAAGGTGCTCTCATGATGGAAATAGGACTCAACCACTATCTTGTACTCTCAACTATCCTTTTTGCAATAGGATTAGTGGGAATTATGAGAAGAAAGAATCTACTTATGCTATTTTTTGCTACAGAGATACTTTTAAACTCGGTAAATATCTCTTTTGCCGCAATTTCACACTATTACGGTGATCTTACAGGTCAGATGTTCGCGTTTTTCGTTATAGCTATTGCTGCTTCTGAAGTAGCGGTCGGGCTTGGGCTTTTGATCGTATGGCATAAAAAACATAACAATATAGATCTTGACAGTATGTCAACGATGAGAGGATAAGATATGGAACTCTTTTTATATACGGCACTTTTCTCACCGCTTGTGGGTTCTTTGTTCGCTGCGCTTTTCGGTGCATCTCCAAAGACGAAGATCGCAGGAATTGTACCAAGTGTTCTTCTTGGAGTTTCGTTTTTAAGCTCTTTGGTACTTCTTATTTTAGTAATGTTTACGGGACACACTATTCATGTTGAGATGATGACTTGGATGGCTACGGGTGATCTTTACATTCCGTTTGGTTTCGTTGTCGATCAGGTAAGTGTTACTATGATGATGGTAGTAACTTTAGTCTCTACTGTTGTCCACGTTTACGCTATCGGATATATGGACCATGATGCAGGATTTAACAGATTCTTCGCGTGGCTCTCGGCATTCGTTTTCTCAATGATGATACTTGTTATGAGTGACAACTTTGCGGGTCTTTTCATTGGCTGGGAAGGTGTTGGTCTATGTTCATGGGGACTTATAGGTTTTTGGTATAAAAAAGAGAGCGCTACTTGGGCGGCTAACGAAGCGTTTATAATGAACCGTATCGCTGACCTTGGTATGCTTATCGGTATCTTTTTGGTTTACTGGAACACGGGAACTCTTCAGTATGATGAAGCTTTCGCTGCAATGCCGTCACTTGACACTGCGGTACTGACTTGGATGGGAATCTTCCTATTCATAGGTGCTATGGGTAAATCGGCTCAGTTTCCGCTTCACACTTGGCTGGCAGACGCTATGGAAGGTCCTACTCCGGTCTCTGCTCTTATTCACGCAGCAACGATGGTAACAGCGGGTGTATATCTTGTGATCCGTGCAAACCCTCTTTATGATTTGATTCCAAATGTAGGGCTTTTTATCGCATCACTAGGAGCATTTGTCGCACTTTTTGCTGCTTCAATGGCGCTTGTAAACCGCGATATGAAGAGAGTTATCGCTTACTCTACACTCTCACAGCTGGGATATATGTTTGCAGCTGCGGGTCTTGGCGCTTACTGGGTCGCGCTTTTCCACCTTATGGCACACGCGTTTTTTAAGGCGCTTCTATTCTTGGGCGCAGGTAACGTTATGCACGCTATGCATGATGAGCTTGATCCGTTTAAGATGGGTGGTCTGGGCAAAGTGATGAAGGGAACGTTTGTTATGATGACGGTAGCTTCCGTTGCACTAGCTGGAATCTTCCCGCTTGCAGGCTTCTTCTCAAAAGATCTGATCTTAGAGGTCGCTTTTGTTGAACATCACTTTATTATCTACACCGTATTGCTGCTTACTGCAGGTCTTACTGCGTTCTACTCATTTAGACTTGTAGCACTTATCTTTCACGGTGAGGACAGATATAAGCATTTCGGAATTCATCCGCACGAAGCGTATAGATTTATGCTTGTTGCGATGAGCCCGCTTCTTCTTCTTGCAGTTATTGCAGGTGCGTTTAAGATGGGATACTTCAATATGGTCACAGAGCTTCTTCCTGCGACAGAGTACCATGTTCACTCGGCTACGACGTACTGGATCATGACAATCGGAACTCAACTTTTTGTAATCGCGGCTATCGCTTATGCTTACAAAAAGTATACGAGCAAAGATATCAAAGTGCCTGATGGAACATCTAAGATGGAGAACAGTTTTGGATATAAACTGCTCATCAATCAGTACTATATTCCTTACTTCTACGAGAACTATATTGTAAAAGCGTATAGAGAGCTCTCAGAGCTTTTCTGGACGAAGATCGATCAGAAGATCGTAGATGGAACTGTTGATGGTATAGCAAATATATTTTATCAAACAGGTGAGAAAACAAGAGTTATGCAAAGCGGTAATCTATCGACTATGCTTAAGTGGATGGTAGCAGGAACTGTTGTTCTTCTATCATTGGCTGTGGTCTTTGGGCTTGCAGTTAGATATTCTGGAGAAATAAAGACAATTCTCTCAGGTTTAGGAGTTTAATAGATGTTGGATCATATCTTATCGATTTTAATTTTCTTCCCGGCATTAGCGGCAATGCTTGGATTCGTAGTCAACAGGGAGAGCATGCGCTCTTACGGTATTGCCGTTGCTGCTATTGAGTTCTTTCTTGCACTCTGGCTATGGTTTGCATTTGATTCAAATGCATCGGGTATGCAGTTTATGGAGACTATCGCGCTTGTTCCGACATTCGGTATCAACTACATAGTAGGGGTTGACGGAATTTCGCTCTTTATCGTTATTCTTGCAGCGTTCTTTACTCTCATTGGTATCGCATCTCTTGGTGAGACAAAAGATATAAAGAACATGATCATCACGCTTCTGTTCTTGCAGATGACAATGGTGGGTGTTTTCGTTGCTCTTGATGCTATCGTATTTTATGTATTTTGGGAACTCTCACTCGTACCGATGCTATACATCATCGGTGCATGGGGTGGACCTCTTAGAATCTACGCATCTGTAAAGTTCTTCTTATATACATTTGCAGGTTCGCTTGTGATGCTTGTAGGTATGCTGTTTATGGCGTACTTCTACTATCAGGCAACAGGTCAGTGGAGTTTCTCGATCTTAGAGTGGTACCGTCTGATCCTGCCTGAATCTTTCCAGATCTGGCTATTTGTTGCGTTCTTTATCGGTTTTGCTATCAAAGTTCCGATGTTCCCGTTCCATACTTGGTTGCCGTACGCTCACGGTCAGGCACCGACTATCGGTTCGGTCATACTTGCGGCTATTTTGCTAAAAATGGGAACATATGCGTTCATCCGTTTTTCACTTCCGCTATTTCCGGATGCGTCGGTCTACTTTATGTACCCGATAGCTATCTTGGCGATCATTATGATAATCTATACGGCGATGGTGGCGTACGCGCAAAAAGATATTAAGCAAGTTGTTGCTTACTCTTCCGTATCGCACATGGGTGTTATTATCCTTGGTACGTTCGCACTCAATGTTGAGGGTATCTCAGGTTCTATCTTCTTGATGATAGCGCACGGTGTCGTCTCAGGCGCGCTCTTCTTTCTTGTAGGTGTTATTTATGACAGAAGACATACAAAACTTATGAGCGAGTTTGGAGGCTTGGCTTCTGTAATGCCTCGCTATGCGACTATCTTTGGAATTATGCTTATGGCATCCGTAGGTCTTCCATTGACTATCAACTTTGTAGGTGAGTTCTTAAGTTTACTCGGTTTTTATAAGCAGTCACACATCTTAACGCTTCTAGCTGGTACTGCTATCATAGTCGGTGCTATCTATATGCTTGCGGCTTACAAGAAGATGTTCTTTGGAGAGGTTACAAAAGAGGAGAACAGAAATCTTCCTGATGTTAACAAAAGAGAACTTGTCGCTCTTGTTCCGCTTGTGATCATCACTATCTGGCTTGGTATATATCCTAAACCTGTTTTGGGAACTATAAACACAAGCGTTGAAGGCGTTGTTCAATTGATGCACGAAAAAGCGATTTCAGATGAAGCAAAAGAGAGAATCCCTAATTTGGACCTTATCATCAAAAGAACTTCAGCTAAGGAGGCACACTAATGTTATCACCTGTAAATGTTTCTATTGAGTCGCTAAACCTAATGACTCTTGTGCCAATGCTGATCCCAATCGTTGGCGCACTCTTAATCATAGTTATTGATCTGTTTAAAAGTGATCAACACAAGTCTCTTTATGTAATGCTGAGTCTTCTTGTACTTGGAGTGGATTTTGTCGCTCTCTTAGACTCTGCGGGAATATTTGAGAAAAACGGTACGGTCATGGGTCTTTTTGATGTTATGCTCATAGACGGTCTGGCTATTTTGTCACAGTTTATTATTGTCGGCGCTTCTATGCTCTTTATACCGCTTGCACTTACGCATAAGAGATTCCATGAGTTCAGTTACCCTGAGTTCTTCGCGCTCTTCTTGTTTATGATAGCGGGCTTCCAGTTTATGGTTGCAACTGACAATCTTATTCTTATATTCGTAGGACTAGAGACTGCTTCTTTGGCACTCTATACGCTTATTGCTATGCACAACCGCGACAAATCTTTTGAAGCGGCTGTAAAGTACTTTACGATGGGCGCGCTCGCAGCTGGATTTTTCAGCTTCGGTTCCATGATATTTTACGCTCTAACTGGTTCTGTTGAGATTAACCAGATAGCGGCGGTACTAAATGCGAACAACTATGAAGATATAGGCTTTGTTCTTGTGGGCGTTGTCTTCATGCTTGCATCATTCGGCTTCAAACTCTCAATGGTTCCGTTTCATACATGGACACCTGATGTTTATGAGGGTTCATCTGCTGCACTTGCGGGTTATATGTCAATTGTTCCAAAGATAGCTGCTTTCGTCGTTGCAATGAGACTATTTGAGTTCCTGATCCACAGCGGTGTTGTCTGGCTTGAGGTCATCCTCTATATGGGTGTGGTACTGACTATGACCATGGCTAACGTCTGGGCGCTTGTTCAGACAGATGTTAAGAGAATGCTTGCGTACAGCTCTATCTCGCATGCAGGTTTTGTAATGGCGGCGATATTGATCGGTACGACTCAGTCAAACAGTGCACTTTTTCTTTACTGGATACTCTTTAGCTTTACAAACCTCGGTTCGTTCTCTATGCTATGGATAAGCAGACAGAAAAATCTTCCTGCGCATCAGCAGTCGGACCACAGTTACAATAAGTTTGCGGGTATGATAAAAACTGCACCTGTTGCTGCTACTATTATGGCTCTGTTTATGTTAAGTTTGGCTGGTCTTCCTCCATTTGCTCTGTTTTGGGGTAAAATGTACTTAATAAGCTCGGCAGTTACCGGCGGATATACAGTTTTAGCACTAATTATGGCGCTTAACTCGGCAATAGCGGGTTATTACTATCTAAAACTTATCGTATATATGTTTATGAAAGATCCTATCGTTGAAGATGGCGGTCACGTTTATAGTGCAAATGCTACTCTTCCGCTCAAGACTATCATAGGTTTTGCTGCCATAGGAACTATATTTGCTTTTCTAGCGGTAAATTGGCTTTTAGACTTTATTACGGTGTTTGTATATAATAGCGGCTACTAAGATACACTAAAGGAGTATTTCATTTGTTAAAAATAGTACTTCTTACTCTTCTCTCTTTTAATATTTTTGCCCTTGAAATATCTCTTCAAGGCGCAAAAGAGAACCATCAGTCATACTCTACTTTCCACATAAAAGATAGTGAAAAATTCCTTTGCCAAGAAATTATAGATGATTTTGAAGCGGTCTCTAAGATAGTGTGCGCATTTTCTAAATCACCCTCACAAAAAATTCAAAGACTCCAAAACAGTTTTTTTGAGATCGATACCGAGACAAAAAAAGGGACTTTCTTTTTGGTGATAAAACCGTTTCATAAGATGAAGCTCTTTCCTATGGTTTTTGACCTCAAAAAAGAGGATACGACCTTTAGTGCAGATGTAAAGCTCTCAAGCCACTGGATGATAGTCGGTTATATGGATGAGATGCCTCTTTTGCAAAAGCACGAATACTCCGAAGCGGCAATAAATTTCCCATTTACATACGCTGAAGATATGCTCCCTTATGTCGGCTCTTTAGATATGAAAGGCAATCCTGTCCATATCAAAAAAGTCGGAGACGTAACAGAGTACCTTAAGATCAAAAAGTTCTATGAAGAGAAGAACTATGAGTTTACGCTTGAGCTGATAGATGATATTATGAGAGAGTATCCAAACTCGCTATTTAGGGCAGAGCTGCTTTTTTATAAGATCAGAGTTTTCTCAAAGCTCCAAGAGAATGAAAATGTTGTTGAGGCGGCAAAAGAGTTTTTAAGGGAGTACTCGTCTGATGAAAACGTAGCAGAAGTTCTCTCTTTGATCGCCAGAGCTTACTCAAAGCTGGGCATAAGCAGTGATGCGGACTACTTTTTTGACAGATTATTTAGCGAACACGCGGATTCACCATACTCTTACTGGGGTTATATATATCTCGCAGAGTCGCTTGAACTCTCAGGCAGCTCGACAAGAGCGAGAACACTTTACGAAAAAGTGCTCTCACAGAGTGATGACATAGACGTAGCGGCAGAGGCGGCATTTAGACTGGCGCAAAATCATATTGCAAACTCAAATGCAAAAGAGGCAGCTGCTCAGATAGAGAAGATCATAAAAGCAAAACCTGAGTACTTTGCAGAGATAAATATCTATAAATCTATGGATATGATGTATGACCTTGCAGACAATGCAGAGCTTATCCAAGCGGCAGGAATCGCAAAGGCTCTTTTTGAAAATATTGAGCCTACCGAGGATGTTTATGAGGAGCTATCTAGAAATATCGGGATCTGGCTGAGCAAAACAGATAAGAAGCAAGAGGCTCTAACTGCGCTGAACAAATATCTTGAGCGTTTTGGAGGCGGTATGTATGCCGAGGAGGTTCAGATCGCAAAAGATTCACTCTTCTTTGATGTCAGCGATGAGAACGCCTCGGTAAAACTTGACACCTATGATAAGCTCATGGATGAGTATCAAAACGACAGTATCGGAAACAAAGCCATATATGAGAAGGCAAAGCTTTTAATAGCCGAGGGAATGTTCGCGGAGTCACTTGCTATGGAGAGGGATCTCTTAAACCTAAATCAGCAGGAGTATCCTGATGTGCAAGAGATAATAACTCAAGCAGCCATAGGAACGATGAAACAGGCACTTAAGGTAAAAGAGTGCAATAGCGTTCTTCTTATCTCCTCGCAGTACAAAATCGAACTCTCAGATGAGTGGGATGACGGAGTCTATGAGTGCGCGATGAAGGGTGCAGATTTTGAGCTGGCTAAAAAGATGGCGGACAAAAACCTAAACTCAAAAGATCTGGAACATAGAAAGAAGTGGCTCTATAGATACATTAAAGTCGATTTTGCGACAGGAAATTACTCCAACGTGATTGAAGCCTCAAAAGAGCTTGTAGCACTTATTAAAGATGATAAAGAGTCACCGTACAAAGATGTCTACAGAACAGTTTTTGACACCTATCACAGGCTTGAAAATCAGCAGAAGATGATCGAGTCGATCGTCGCTCTTACAAAAGTCTACAAAGATGACTACATTGATATTGAGAGATATGTAGCGGTTATGGCAGTAGGTGCACAGATAAAAGATAACAATCTGGTCATAGAGTACGGTGAGAAGATAATGGCAATACAGCAGAGCTCAGACTCATACGCACAGAGCCCGTTCGTAGAGTTTGCGCTATATCAGGCGTGCATTGATAAAGAGGAGTACAACCGAGCGCTTGAGGTGATAAGATCGCTTGATACTTTAGAGCTCGACGCTACACAAAGAGCAAGACAGAAGTATCTTCTAGGGAGCGTTCTAGAGAAGCTCTGGAGAGATGATGAGTCACAAAAAGCATACCAAGAAGCCATAGATGCAGCGCCTGAGTCCGCATGGGCAGAACTGGCAAAGAGCGCAAAAGCCATACAGTAAATCGACAAATATCTAAAAAATAGCCCCGCTTATTGCAATTTGCAATATTTTCTTATAAAAATCAGTTTCTGTGCTATAAATAAAAAAACGCAATAGTTTTAGGTAAAATATAACATTGCGGGTTTGTGACAATGTCTCTTCTAAGACACTGACATATGATAATGGTCATATGTCAAGAAATGTAAAAAAAATATGAGCAATCATACAAAAAGGGCAAGTGTAAAAATGGCAAATATTCAATCACAGTATTTTAAAGATATTGATTTAGATGATGAGTTTTTTAACTCTTTAAAAGAAGATTATTCTGAATTTAATAGTTGGTTTATTAAAAAAGCGACTGAAGTTCAACATGCATTTACCTTGTATGAAGATACCAAACTAATGGCATTTTTATATCTTAAAATTGAAGATGAAGTTGATAAAACTATTGTTCCAGAACTTGAAGAAAAGAGAAGATTAAAAGTCGGGACTTTTAAGATTGATGCACATGGTACAAAGCTTGGAGAAAGATTTGTAAAAAAGATACTTGATGTTGCGGTAGTAAAAAAGATAGATGAAATTTATGTAACTATATTCGATAAACATCAGCCACTGATAAATCTACTTAAAACTTTTGGTTTTTCTGAATATGGTACAAAGACAACATCAAATGGCAAAGAGTTAGTTTTACTCAAGAATCTTTTTAATCTAAAAAACGATATTCTGAAAGATTATCCCATAGTGCAAACTGAGAACAAACATATATATGGGTTATCGATTCTCCCAAAATTTCATACAAAACTTTTTTCAGATTCAATCTTGAAAAATGAAAGTGTAGATATATTAAAAGATACATCATATACAAATAGCATACACAAAATATATATTTGCGCTATGAAAGATGTTCAAAATTTTCATAATGGTGATATTCTATTGATATATCGAACAAGTGACGGGCAAGGTGTCGCACGATATAGGTCGGTTGTAACTTCGATATGTGTAGTGGAAGAAGTTTTAAATATAAATAACTTTGATACAGAAGGTAAGTTTTTAAAGTATTGTGAACCGTATAGTATTTTTACAGTTGATGAGTTAAGAAGCTTCTATAGAAGAAAGAAGTATCCTTTTATTATCAAGATGACGTACAATGCCGCATTTAAAAAACGAGTTACAAACGGTCAACTTATTGACAGTTTTGGGGTGATGCCTGAGTATTGGGGTGTCTTCAATGTGACAAACGAACAATTTAAAAATATTATGAGAGCTGGAGAAGTAGATGAAAGTATTATTATCGATTAAACCTCAATTTGTAGAAGAAATTTTTAACGGTAATAAAAAGTTTGAATATAGAAAAAGTATCTTTAAAAGAAAAGGTATCAAGTCAGTTGTTATATATTCTACCATGCCCGTAGGTAAGATAGTAGGCGAATTTGATATCGAAACTATACTAGAAGAACACCCAAAAGCTTTATGGGAAAAGACGAAAAACTTCTCTGGCATAAGCGCTGATTTTTATGATAGCTATTTTATGGATAGAGAAAAAGGCTATGCCATAAAGATAAAATCTTTAAACAAATACGACAAACCTAGATGCCCGCATGAGATGTACGCTAATTTTACCGCGCCACAATCATTTAAATATGTGGTTTGAGGTAAGTGCTATGTTGGAAAATTTTAGGCGTGAAGGCGGGCGTTTTATATGAGTAATTTAACATTTTCTGCATTTCAATTAATTATTGACGAAAAAGTTCCTAATATTAGAGAATTTTTAGAATACAAAGAAGAACAGTATGATACTAAAGACAATATCTATAGAATCACTACTCAAAAAATAGATAATACATATTATTGGGTTTATATGGAATATGGTGGAGAACTGCCATACGGTGAAAAAGTCTATGATAAAGAAAAATCAGAAATATTAAACAATCCAAGAACAAAAAGTCAAGCTGAGTTAAATAAGCAACTTTTTTGCCTTTACGATTTTGATTTAAATACTTTTTATATTTCTGATGGGAGAAAAAAAGGTTTTCTCGAAGATTATTTAAAGCATAAATTATCAAAAGATATAGTAATCAAGAGATTTTTTAAAAGTCCAGAACAATTTATTGATTATGTTAAAACGATAGAAAGTATAAGCTTTACATCTAAATATAATCTTTTTTCTATCAATAATGATATATTTGGAGATCCAAAAGATATATTTGGCTTAGGGCAACCAGAAAATTTTAAAATGGATATCGCTTATAATGGAAGAAAAGTTACGGAGAGTTTTAAAACAAAATTTTTTAATCTTATTTCAAAAAAAGTAAATAGTGAAATACAATCTTTAGTCTGTATTGGAAAAGATGATAATAAAATGGAAGCAATTTTTGATATTTCAAGTTTTACACAAACAGTGTCTTTAAGTTTAAAAAAAGATGAACTTGGCAGATATGAACAAAATATAGTGCAACAAAATTTGTTGAATGTATTAAACGGACACAGCAATGTATAATCAACATTTAATGTATTTAGTCTTCATCGCTATAGGTATATTTGGAATATTGCTTTTTATTGATATTTCAATAACTGAATCATTAATGCAAAACTTCATCACTTTTCTTTCAATTACATTTGGTTTTTATATGACAAGCTTATCAGTTTTGTATAATTCAAAATATATAAAAAAACTATATGAAGAGATTGACCCTAAAAAGCCAACTCAACGGAAAATACACACTTTAAAAAACTATTTTAGAGATAGTGCTTACTGGTCTTTATTTTCTATTGGATTATTAATTATTTATTCATTAACTACAAAAGTTGAAAGTGGCATTTTAGTTTTAAATTCTTTTTTTGAGAGTCTTTTGGTTTCTGTCGTTTTTGTAAATTTTATTTTTATGTTTTTGTTATTTAAAGTATTTATTAATGGGCTAATTGATGAGTCAGCAAAATAATATATTTTTAAAAGCGAAATAAAAATTAAGGTCTGACGGAGAAAAGCAGATGGCAAAAGTTTTGATTTTAAGCGGTGCGGGGATAAGTGCTGAGTCTGGTATAAGTACATTTAGAGACAGTGGCGGGCTATGGGATGAGTACGATGTGAATGTTGTCTGTAACTATGACAGTATGCAAAAGCACGAAGAGCTGACCATAGAGTTTTACGACAAAAGAAGAGCAGAGTTAGAGAGCAAAGAGCCGAATTATGCTCATAAAGTTATAGCTGCTCTAAAAAAGAGATACGGCAAAGATATAGCTGTGATTACGCAAAATGTGGATAACCTTTTTGAAAAAGCCGGACTGAATTCCGATGAGGTTATCCATCTTCACGGTTTTATGACACAGCTTAGATGTCAGGACTCATATTGCGAGAAAATTTTTGACGTAGGGTATGCAAGCCAAAAAGAGTTTAACGGCGGCAGATGTACGTCGTGCGGCTCAAAGCCAAGACCAAACATCGTATTTTTCGGCGAAGCTGCGCCCATGTACGAGGAGCTGAGCAGGCATATTCAGGATTGTGAGCTTTTGGTCGTCATCGGTACAAGCGGCAACGTTATCGGCGTAAATACAATGGCGCAGTTTGCGACTAGGTCTATTTTAAACAACTATGAGCCAAGCATTGCCATAAATGACGCCTACTTCTCAAAAGTGATCTACAAAAAAGCGACACAAGCCGTTGATGAGATAGCGCAGGAGATAGAGAGCTTTTTAGATCTCAGATAAGATGATCTCTTCGAGTTCCTCAAGCGGCGCGCTTACAACATTTTCAAACTGTGTACGGTTAAATGTCTGCTGTCTTTTTGCGAGCTGTGCAGTGTGAGTTGAGATATTTTCACACATATGCTCAAATGTCACTTTGCCGTCAAGATACTCCAAAACCTCGACAATGCCGATTGAGCCCATTGAGTGCGGAAGCCTTGTGTAACGCTGTTCTAGGCGGCAGACTTCATCTATTAAGCCCGACTCGACCATCTTTAGAGTGCGTTTTTTGATCCTCTCTCTTAAAACTTCTCTGCTAACATCAATGTTGTAAATAGGGAGATTTTCTATTATAGGTTTTGGAGGATTTGCCTTAAACCACTGGCTTGGAGCAACTCCTGAAGCCTCATAGATGAGGAGCGCTTTTTCTACTCTGTATCTGTCCGATGGCGAGATGTTTTTCATATACTTCTCATCTAGCTTATACAAAAAGTCGTAACAGCTGCTTAGGTCTCGCAGTCTTGACTCTGCACGCTCAGCAGCCTCTTTGGTTATAGTTGGGATCTCGGAGAGCCCGCTTATGAGAGATTTTAGATAAAAAGATGTTCCGCCCACTATGATGAGGTTTTTTTTCTCTTTTTTGCAAAGAGATGCCACCTCTTTGTAGAGGTTTATAAATATTTCAACACTGAAGTACTCATCAGGATTTAGAAGGTTAATGCCGAAGTGTTTAACCTCTTGGAGCTCTTTTTTTGACGGTTTTGCAGAGACGATGTCTATCTCTTTGTAGATACTGAGAGAATCTATCGAGAGGATATAGGCATCGATTTTTTTTGCGATATTTATCGCCAAATCACTTTTTCCTGATGCCGTGGGACCTATAATTGCGAGCTGAATCATCTCAGGATTATAGCAATTTTAAATCAACTTTGGGTAAAATAAAACAAAAAAGTGCCAAGGTTCAATTTGAAGCGATATATAAGCAAACTCAGAGATTTTAACGAACTTGTCATGTTTGAACACTCGATCTTTTCACTCCCTTTTATTTTTATAGCAATGATAGTCGCAGCGGACGGCTGGTTTGGATTTTGGCTGCTCATTTTAGGCGTATTTGCCGCAGTAAGTGCTAGAAATTTTGCAATGGGGCTTAACAGATTTGCAGATAGAGACATAGATGCCCTAAACCCTAGAACTGCTTCAAGACCGAATGTTGACGGAAGGCTTGATGCTTCAAGCATTATGATCTTTACAGTCGTGAACGCTCTCGTATTTGTCGCGGTGGCGTATATGATAAACCCGCTTGCATTTGCCCTTAGTTTTCCGATCCTTGGGGTTTTGGGCAGTTACTCCTACTTTAAGAGATTCTCATCTTTGGCGCATATCGTACTTGGTCTCTCGCTTGGACTTGCTCCGATAGCGGGAGTTGTGGCTGTCAGTGCCGAGATAACTCCTTGGTCGGTTATGCTGAGTCTTGGTGTCATCTTTTGGGTCGCGGGCTTTGACCTCCTTTACTCTTTGCAGGATATGGAGTTTGACAAAGAAAAAGGTCTTCACTCCATCCCTTCTATGTACGGCTCTGAAGCTACCCTTCTGCTCTCATCGCTCTTTCATATTTTGACCATAATTTTTTGGGCACTTTTTGTCTGGGTCGCCGAGCTTAACTTTTTCGCATATCTTGCTGTGCTATTCAGTACCGTAATGCTTGGGTACGAACACTATCTTGTAAGAAAAGATTTTACGAAGATAGACCGCGCCTTTTTTACCGTCAACGGTTATCTGGGGGTAGTGTTTTTCTTTTTGATTATATTTGACAAGGTTTTATTATGAGCGTAAGATTAGTAAAAGCACCAATTGAAATAGCGTTTAGCGAACTTGAAACTGACAAAGAGGCTTATTTAAGAGAGTATCAGCAGCTAAGTGAAAGTGATGAAGACCCGATAAACCAGTGGCTTAAACTCGCACGCGCAAAAGGCGATACCAGCGATACCGACCCTGTTTTACTCAACCTCATGGTCGAACTTTATAGAAAAGTTGATAACTTAGAGAAGTTTTTAAAGAACGAAGAGCCAAAAAGAGTCTCTTTGACGCACGAAGTGGCTATTGAGTCCATAGGGTTTGAGCACTTTAAACTATCAGAAGCTGTTCTGCAAGAGGGCGTGGAGTACTACGGCAGAGTCGCTATGCCTGTTCATCCAAAGAGAGATGTGGGTATATTTTTCACCGCACTTGATAGCTCTTTGGCAAAGATAACAAAGATGCATGAGCGTGACGAGAGAGAGTGGAGCGCATATCTGACCGCAAGAGAGAGAGTCCTTATCCGTGAAGCAAAAGAGGGCAGAGAATGAATCTTGAGGCTATAAACGTAGAGTATCTGGTAGTTGCGATGGCAGCTATGATCTTGTATCTTATCTACTATGTTTTTACAAAAGATTCCGAATACAACAAAAACATTCGCTCAGTAGCAACGGTTGCCGAGGAGCTAAACAGAGAGATATTCTACCTCAAAAAACAGCTCAGCGACACTCAGACAGGCATCAAAAAAAATACAAACCGTATGAGCGATGATGAGATCTACCAAGAGGTAGAGAGAACTGTTTATGATATGGTAAAGCCAATATCGCTTAGTCTAAAAAGACTCGAAGAGAGCATTAGCACCATAGATGAGCATATAAATTCAAGGATCTCTTTACTAGAGAGCGGAGTTAAGCAGATATCCATTCCCGCATCAATTCACGGAAACGATGATGAGAAGATCATCTCTTTATATAAGCAGGGAGTAACTCTGGAGACCATTTCAAAAGAGCTTCATATATCTAAAGCAGAAGTTGAGTTTGTTCTTAAAATCAACAAAATAAAGTAACCATTTATGGCAGACAGAAAGCTCTTTACTCTCGTCTCTATACTTATCGGTATAAGCATCCTCCTTACCTATACGCTCTCTGCATACACGACCATACTTTTTGGCGTTAATGAGTTTCATTTTGCTCTCCGTCAGGCGGCGTTTGGCATATTTAGCATACTTGTCATCTGGCTTTTAGCTCAAGGAGACCCCGATAAACTGCTCACACCCATAGGTTTTACTCTCTTTATCGGCTCGACCGTGCTGATGATAGCTATGCCTTTTTTGCCTGACTTTCTTGTCTCGGCTGTCGGAGGAGCAAAGAGATGGATAAAGGTCTTTGGTTTCTCACTCGCTCCCGTTGAGTTCTTTAAAATAGGTTTTATCTACTTCTTGGCGTGGAGTTTTTCTAGAAAGCTCGGCTATCACGACGGTATGGGTGTAAAAGAGGAGTATATAAGGTTTGCTCCCTACGGCATAGTCTTTGTGGGGGCTATGTTCATTATAGCTTTTGTTCAAAATGATCTTGGTCAGGTCGTGGTTATAGGGCTCACGCTTCTGTTTATGCTTATGTTTGCTGGAAGCAGTTTCAGGTTTTTCTTGACTCTTTTGATCGGGACACTTATGTTTTTTCTCTTTTTTATCGTAAGTGCGGAACACAGGATTCTGCGTATAAAATCTTGGTGGGCACTTGCACAAAACAGTGTACTGGAGCTTTTCCCAGATGCTATCGCTGCTCAGCTTAGAGTTCCCACTGAGGTCGAACCCTACCAGATAGGACACTCTTTAAATGCCATACATAACGGTGGGCTTTTTGGAGTCGGGGTTGCAAACGGCACTTTTAAGCTCGGTTTTTTAAGCGAGGTTCACACCGACTTTGTTCTTGCGGGACTTGCCGAAGAGTTTGGATTTTTCGGAGTTTTGGCAGTTGTGATCATATTTATGTGGATGCTGCAGAGAATTTTTAAGATAGCCAACCGTACAAAAGATCAAAGAGTTTACCTCTTTAGCCTTGGAGTAGGGCTGCTTCTCTCATTCGCATTTCTGGTAAATGCGTACGGTATCAGCGGAATAACGCCGATCAAAGGGATATCCGTTCCGTTTTTGAGCTATGGAGGTTCATCCATCTTGGCGGCTTCCATCGGTGTGGGAATGGTACTTATGGCATCTAAAAAAGCGAAGATGAAATAAGATGAAAATATTGGAAAATAGATGAAGTTTTGTATAACGGGCGGTGGAACAGGCGGACACCTTATGATCGCAGAGGCTCTTGTAGAAGCCGCAGCAAATGAGGGACATGAAGCTATCTTTATAGGCTCAAAAAGCGGGCAGGATAGAAAATATTTTGAAGATCACAGCACATTTAGCCACGTCTATTTTTTAGAGACAACGGGTGTTGTCAATCAAAAAGGTCTGAAAAAAATAAAAGCGCTCTGGCTAGTTTTGAAGGCATTTTTTGCTTCAAGAGCTATCTTAAAACAGCACAAGATTGCTGCGGTTTACAGCGTGGGCGGTTTTTCGGCGGCTCCTGCCTCATTTGCAGCCATAAGCAGAGGCATCCCTCTTTTTATACATGAGCAAAATGTGGTTGAGGGGAGATTGAACTCACTCTTAAAACCCTTTGCCGCAAGATTTATTTCCGCTTATGATGAGAACTCTGCAATAAAAGGCTACCCCGTAAAGGAGGAGTTTTTTGAGAGAGCAAGAGTTAGAGAGAAGATCAAAACAGTTATCTTTTTGGGCGGCTCGCAAGGTGCAAAAGCTATAAACGACTTGGCACTTAGCGTGGCAAGCGAGCTTCAAAGCAGAGGAGTAAAGATCATCCATCAAGCGGGTGAGAGAGACTATGACAGAGTGAAACAAAAGTATGAGGAGCTTGGTGTAGAGGCTGAACTGTATGCTTTTACAAAAGAGATGCCATCTTTGATGTCAAAAGCAGATCTGGCGATCAGCCGCTCAGGTGCGAGTACCTTATGGGAGCTTTGCGCAAATGGAGTGCCCGCGCTGTTTATTCCTTTTCCTCATGCCGCGTCCGATCATCAATACCACAACGCACGCTTTATCGTTCAAAACGAGATGGGGTGGTGCGAGAGAGAGGATGAGGGTTTGAGAGAAAAATTGCTGCTGCTCTTAGATGAAGATCTGAGTAAAAAAAGCAGTGCTCTAATGGAGCACTCAAGCAGAGATGTGGCAAAGATGATGATACTTGATGCATATAGGGTAGTAAATGATTAGAGAATTAGCAGCCGATCTTGTAGATCTTATTTTTGAGTGGGGTTATCTTGGTATCTTTTTGCTCATGACGATAGAGAGCTCGTTCATCCCTTTTCCAAGTGAGATAGTCCTTATCCCTGCCGGTTTTTTGGCGTCAAAAGGCGATATGAACATGGGAATGATAATGTTAAGCGCTCTTAGCGGCTCGATGGCAGGCGCTTTTATAAACTACTTTTTGGCACTCTTTTTGGGAAGAAAGATCCTTAAAAAGTATGGGAAGTACTTCTTTATAAGCGGAGATGCTCTTTTGAAGATGGACACATATTTTCAAAAGCATGGGCACATCTCTACTTTTATAGGAAGATTGGTGCCTGGGATCCGTCAGCTCATCTCTATTCCTGCGGGTCTTGCTCGTATGAATCTGGTGGTTTTTTCAACTTACACGGCTCTTGGGGCAGGGATCTGGGCTTTGATACTTGTAATGCTTGGTTACTTTATAGGCGAAAATCAGCAGCTTATTGAGAGTTATTTAAAACAGATAACTATCGGAGTTCTTATGACCTTGGTTTTATTAGCTTCGTGGTATATTTACTATCAAAAAACAAAAAGGGTTTAAAAGATGGACAACAGTTTGGGATATATGTTTGAAGCAGGTTTTTTTGGAACGCGCGCGCCGCTATTTATGGACTTGGTAACACTAATAGTTGCGCTTTTGCCGTTTCTTGTCGCTTTGGCAATCTCCTTTGCGAGAAATAAGCATTACGGTGTCCATTCATACCTTCAGATCATTATATTTGCATTCTCCGTGATAGTGCTTACATACTTTGAGTACGGTGTAAGAGTCGGCGGCGGATTTGCAGCATTTATGCAGGAGAGCGGAGTCTCATACAGCTATGCTCTTATAGTTCTTGTTACCCACATAATTATTGCGGTCATCACGGTCGTGTTATGGGCGACTGCTATCTTTAGAGCCAAAAAATTGTTACAATTAGGTGTTCACAGAAAAATGGGTCTTATCACATTTGCTGGAGTAGTTCTTACTTCTATAACAGGAATATGGGTCTACTTTTTAATGTTTGTTTACTAAGGAGCTTAAGATGAAGTACACGGCAATTTTTAGAATCTGGCACTGGCTAAACGCCATAGTTATTTTAGGCATGGTGGGAACTGTTCTGCTAAGAAAAGGATTTTTGAGCTACAGAACCAACTCTGAGATAATAATGACAAAACTCTCCGATATGGGAGTTGAGATATTTAAAGAGGATGCCGTAGCAATAGCAAAGGCTATCCGCGCTCCTATGTGGGAGTGGCATATTATACTCGGCTATGCTCTTACATTTTTAGTCGTCTACAAGATCGCTCTGTTCTTTTTTGACAAGAGTCGCAAAGAGGATTTCGCATCTTTGGATCTTCATAAAAAAGGTGTTAAAGTTTCATACTATATTTTGTATGCTGTAATCCTTTTTATGACTATCAGCGGTCTTTCAATGCATTTTCATGAGACGATAGGTTTGGCAGAGGAGAGTGTTAAAAGCATTAAAGAGGTTCACGAGTTAGTGTATAACTACTTTTTAATCTTCATACCTCTTCACATAGCGGGAGTCGTAGTTGCAGATATAAGAGAAGAGCACGGCATAATCTCTACGATGATAAACGGAAGAACAAAAGACAAATTTTGAGAAAAAAGGAACATAATGGTTGAATTAGAAAGTGTTGCACCGGAGTTTTGTCTGCCAAATCAGGATGATGTGGAGATATGTTTAAGGGATCTCAAGGGGAAGTGGATAGTTCTGTACTTCTACCCAAAAGATAACACTCCAGGGTGTACGACCGAAGCGTGTGACTTTAGCGAAGCGGCACCAGATTTTAGCGCTCTTAATGCAGTGATACTCGGTGTCAGTGCGGATTCTACCGCAAAACATAGAAACTTTATTGAGAAAAAAGATCTTAGTATTACTCTTTTAAGCGATGAGGCAAAAGAGATGCTACAAGCCTACGGTGTGTGGCAGATGAAGAAAAACTATGGCAAAGAGTATATGGGAATTGTCCGCTCAACGCTTATAATAGACCCCAAAGGTGTCATAAAAGCTCTTTGGAAAAATGTTAAAGTAAAAGACCACGCAAGAGTTGTTAAAGAGAAGTTAGAAGAGCTTCAAGGCGAGTAGCCTTGAAGTTATATTAATATTTGTAGCGAATGTAGAGACGGATGTCTTGAGCATTGTCTACAACCATTCTACCCATTTCGCCCATATTGTCACTTATTTTAAATGGCGTGCCTGTACCTGTTGAACCATCAGCAGAACCTCCAAAGAAACCGTTGCTTCCGCTATATTTATAATCTATATATGTATAACGAAGTTGAAGCGATAGAATATCTTCAACAAGGTACTCGGTAAAGTAGACCTCGTAAGCATCACCGCGAGCCGCAACTTTTGAGCCGATGTTTGTATCTTCTCCATAAGTTATACTTCTCCAGTATTTGCTTCCGTGGTTATACTCGACACCCCACTTTCCATAGTCAGAGATAAGCGAAGGGAACTGCGTTCCAATCCAAAAAGATGTACCAACCTCGCTCTCTGTTGAACCAAGCATGCTTTGACCCTCTTTTGGATCTGTTTGTGAAACTGCAAAACTTGCAAAAACTGTAGTGTAATCTAAGAAGTCACTCCATCCGTCACCGATGCCTTTGACAGAGGCATAAACGACACCGCTATGCATACCGCCAACGGTATCGAAACCTTGCGTATAGTCCATAGGGTTTACTGCATCTATAAGATTGCTAGCATAGTAGTACATACTAGAAATCTTGTACTGTCTATCTTCATAAGGTGTAAATATTAATCCTGCAAGATCTATGTTTGAATTTCCACCATCTATTTTATCTACGTCCGTATAAGGAGTTGATGTAAATTTTGGAGCAGCGTTGCTCATCCCGCGCCCAAGGCAGAGTTTTACAGAAGTTCCCCACTCTTTATTAAGTGTAAATTGAGAACTAAGTCCATCAAACTCTACATTGATGGCATGTCCTATAGGCGAAGAGGCGTGATCATCATCTCTAAGATTTATAAGTGCACCGTTTGTGGATGGACGACGACCGATACTAAATGTCCATGGAATATCTAGACCGAAAAACTCCTGATCTTGCCATAAAAAGTATGCACTACGCACTCTTATCTTGTCATCATAAGCATTTTCGTTTGCTATCCAGTCAAAACCTTCAAATGAGGCGCTTGCAGGGTCACTCGCTCCTGAGCGTTCACCAAAAGCTTTGTTGTATGCCAGTTGACCTATAAAGCTTAGGTTATTTGTAGCTTTGTAGCCCATATCTATCCAGAGTCTGTTTGTCATAAAGGCATCATTTTCTGCCTTTCTGCCATTTGCCATCTCATAGCTCATGTTTTCTATAGCAAATCTATAGTCAACATTAAACTTCAGGTGTGAGCCAGATGTATTTCTGTTTAGCTCAGCAATACTCTCCTCGATGTCAAAAAGTCTGTCTTCTGTAGTAGGGATATACTCATCATCCTCATCAGACTCCCCTTCATCTGCAGAAGCTACCACATCTGCATCTTCTCCTGCATCATCTGAAGCAACAGCTTCCGATTCGCTCTCATCTTCTGCCTCTTCATCTTGAATGGACTCTTTTTGAGCTTTAAGCGTAGCAATCTCTTGCTTTAGCTGGTTCATCTCTCTCTCCATGGCTTCAAAACGCTCATACATGGTAGATTCAGCACTTAAGTTTGTGCAAATTAGCGCAGCAGTGGCTAAAGATAGCAGTAGTGGCTTCTTCATTTTCATCCCTTGTTTAAAAGCAGTAAACAATGCTTTTTTTATGATTTTGTCATTAGTACTATACCCAGAAAATATAAAAAAAATTTTAAATTGTGATAATTTTATATAAAAAAATCTAATAGATAGATGGAGTGTTACAAAGTAAATGCTTAAAATGTAAAAAAGCTTATATTAAACATATTTTTAGTACAATTCGCGGATTTTCTTTCACTTTAATAGTTGAAGAAATATTCAACAGGTATGTATCAAAAGTCAGTGTAACCCCCTTTTTAGGCGGGTATTACCCGATATTACCAAAGTTAACTGACGCAAATTCTGGCTGAAAAATGCCCTTAAAGGACCTTAAATGGTAACTATGAAAGACCTACTGGAGTGTGGTGTACACTTCGGACACCAGACACGTCGTTGGAACCCGAAAATGAAAAAATATATATTCGGTGTTCGTAAAAACATCTATATTATAGATCTTCAAAAAACTCTTCGTTACTTCCGTAACACGTACCAAATCGTTGTAGACGCTGCAGCTGAAGGTAAAACTGTTCTTTTCGTTGGAACTAAAAAACAAGCACGTCAATCTGTAAGAGATGCAGCGATCGCTTGTGGTATGCCTTACGTTGATAACAGATGGTTGGGTGGAATGCTTACAAACTTCCCTACTATTCAAAAGTCTATCCGTAAACTTGACGTTATTACAGAGATGCAAGAGAATGGTCAAATAGATCTTTTAACTAAAAAAGAAGCACTTATGCTTACTCGTCAAAAAGAGAAGCTAGAAGTATACTTCGGCGGTATCCGTGATATGAAAAAACTTCCTGATATGCTTTTTGTAGTTGATGCAGTTAAAGAGCATATCGCTGTTTTAGAGGCTCGCTGTTTAGGTATCCCAGTTGTTGCTCCACTTGATACTAACTGTGATCCTGACCTTATCACTTACCCAATTCCCGGTAATGATGATGCTATCCGTTCTATTCAACTATTCTGTCGTGAGATGACAGAAGCTATCAATGAGGGTAAAGCTCTTAGAGATGGTGGAAAAGTTGAAGCTTCAGACGAAGAGGCAGTGGAGAGCGCTTCTGTAGAAGAGATCGATGCATTTGAAGAAGAAACTACGACAGAGGAAGTATAATTATGGCAGATATTACAGCAGCAATGGTTAAAGAGTTGCGCCAAGCAACTGATGCACCTATGATGGATTGTAAAAAAGCTCTAGTTGAGTCTGACGGAGATATGCAAAAAGCAACAGAGTGGTTAAAAGAGAGAGGTATCGCTCAATCAGCTAAAAAAGCTGATAGAGTAGCTGCTGAGGGTCTTGTAGGTTTTAAACTTGCTGATGACTTCTCTCAAGCTACAATAGTTGAGATCAACTCTGAGACAGACTTCGTTGCACAAAACGAAGGCTTTAAAAATCTAGTTCTTAAAACAACTGAAGAGATCTACTCTAATTCTCCTGCAGATGTAGATAGCTTAAAAGCAACATCTTTTGGTTCTTACTTTGCTGAGAGCGTTGCAAAGATCGGTGAGAAGATAGATGTTCGCCGTTTTGCTACTCTAAAAGCAGATGATGAGACTGTTGCTCTTAATGGTTATATTCACTCAAACAACCGTATTGCGGTTATTGTTTTAGCAAAGTGTGACAGCAAAAAAACAGCAGAGGGATTAGTTCCAACGCTTAAAAATATTGCTATGCACGCATCTGCAATGAAGCCTACAACACTTTCATATAAAGATTTTGATTCTGAATTTGTTGAGAGTGAAACTAAAGGTAGAATCGAAGCTCTTAAAAAAGAGAATGAGGAGTTAGCTCGTTTGAAAAAACCTCTAAAAAACATTCCTCAGTTTATCTCTATGATGCAGCTTACAGATGAGGTTTTAGCACAAGCTGAAGCAGATATCAAAGCGGCTCTAAAAGAGCAAAACAAGCCAGAAGCTATCTGGGACAAGATCGTTCCGGGGCAACTTGCTCGTTTTATAGATGACAACACTACTCTAGACAAAGAGCAAGCGCTTCTTGATCAGACTTATGTTCTAGATGACAAACTGACTGTTGCTCAGGCTGTTGAAAAAGCAGCAAAAGATCTTGGCGGAACAGCTGAGATAGTTGACTTCGTTCGTTTTGAAGTCGGCGAAGGTATTGAGAAAAAAGTTGACGACTTCGCTGCAGAAGTTGCTGCTCAAATGAGTTAAGGATCCCTCCTTAACTCTCTCCCATATACATCTACAATCAAAATTTTCAATATAATTTAACTAAACAGACCAAAGATGATATAATTTTTTCAAATAAACCGATAAGGGCAAGTTTTGAATAAAAATAAAATCATTGTGATCGGCGGCGGCTACGGCGGACTTCGCACCGTTGAGAGACTTGCAAAAAATCCGCAAAACGAGATACTTCTTTTAGATAAAAATCCATATCACTTTGCACAGACAGACGTATATGATCTCATAGCAAACGAGAATGATTTTGCTCAGGTAACGGTCGATCTTTTTACATTTTGCAGCGGTTTTGAGAGCAATGTGACCTTTGTAAAACAGGAGGTAAAAAATATCGACTTTAAAAATCGCAAAGTTATAACCTCTGTTCAGAGATACGGCTATGATTATCTCGTAATTGCGGTCGGTGCGCGCACTAAGTTCAGAGCAGATGTCACTGGACTTCGCGAATATGCATACGGTGTAAAAGCGCTTCACCGTGCTATGTACTTTAAACAAAAATTCGAGATGTCGCTCTTTAAAAGAGTAGAAGAGAGCGGTACGAGCTGTAAGCCTATCAATATAATAGTAGCGGGAGGCGGTCTGAGCGGTGTAGAGATAGCGGCTCAGATGGCGTCATTTTCAAAAGATTTTTACCGTAAAAACAACTTTATATGCAGAAAGCTAAACATTGTTCTAATAAATTCCGGCAAACATATTTTGCAGGGACTTGACGAAGAGCTGATTCAAAAGAGCGATCAGAGATTAAAAAAGCTTGACGTAGTGATAAAAAATGAGAGAAAAGTCGTTGAGATAACAAAAGAGAGAGCAAAGCTAAGCGGCGGTGAAGAGCTTCCTATGGATTTTATGATATTTGCAGGCGGTATCGAGCCAAACGGACTTGTACATGAGCTCTTAATCGATAAAAACGAGATGGGATATATTGCCACAAACAGCTATCTTCAAACACAAAGTCACGATAACGTTTTTGCCATAGGTGACTGCACGACTATATACAACGACGGAAAAATCGTTGCACCGACCGCAGATACGGCAGAGCAGATGGCAGATATCTGCGCTAAAAATATAAACAGTCTTATAGAGAAAAAACCGCTAAGGGCGCATAAGATAAAATCTCGCGGAATCTTAATAGCTCTTGGAAGGGGTTATGCCGCTGCCAAAATATTTGGTTTTGGCTTTAGCGGATACTTTGCCTATATTATGAAAAAGATTGTAGAGAGGGTATATGAGAAAAGATTGGAGATGCGTTCAAGAAAAGGGTGCAAAAAGATATTTTGTGATTAAATTAGCTATAATCCTCTCATGAATTTACTATCTGCAAAAAATTTATCGCACAGTTTTGATTATGAGCTTTTCTCGGATATATCGCTTGATCTGAACAAGGGAGAGTCTGTTGCCATCATAGGTATCAGTGGAAGTGGAAAATCTACACTGCTGCATATACTATCAACGCTCTTAAAACCCGATAGCGGAGAGGTCTCTCTCTTTGGCGAAGATATATCAGGTATGAATAAAAAAAGATTATCACGGATAAAAAGGGATGAGCTTGGGCTTGTTTTTCAGTCACACTACCTTTTTAAGGGTTTCAGCTCTTTGGAAAACTTAGAGATAGCGGCAATACTCTCGAAGCAGGATATTGATGAAAATCTTCTAAAAAGATTGAAGATCGACAAGGTGATACATCAAAAAGTGACCGAGCTCTCAGGGGGTCAGCAACAGAGGGTCTCTATTGCCAGAGTGCTGACAAAACAGCCACGTATTCTCTTTGTGGACGAACCGACGGGAAATTTGGACAAAGTCACGGCAAACGAAGTTATGGACATATTTTTTGAGTATATAGATCGGAATGAAGCCGGTATGGTAATGGTTACTCATGATGAAGAGATCGCCCATAGATGCAATAATATTTATAAGCTTATAGATAAAAAGCTGGTAAAAGTAAGCTGATCTTTAAAAGGAGTTGACAATGAGTTGGCCGCAAATATTTAGCGATACCTACATAGTCGGTTTTATTCTTCTTTTTTTCAGATTCGGCGCTCTTTTTATGGCTGTGCCGATATTTTCACACAACAGCATCCCAATGAACGTAAAAGCAGCATTGGCATTTTTTTTCACGATTGTTTTTTACCCATCTATGCCTCCGCTTGAGATACCCATAACAATGCCTAGCATTGTTGTGGCGATTCTCGGTGAGCTTCTTTTTGGACTTGCAATAGGCGTTGTCCTGCAGATAGCATTTAATGCTATAACGTTTGCAGGCGGGCAGATCTCTTTTATGATGGGTTTTTCGATGGCAAGTGCTATAGACCCGCAAACAGGCGTCTCAATGCCGATCATCTCGCAGTTTTTGTCTCTTATAGCCCTGATGGTTCTTTTTGCCATAGATATGCACCACTGGATGCTGCTTTTTATAGACAGCTCCTTGGAGAAGATCCCTCTTGGCGGCTTCTTGATGAGCGAAAACCTCTTTAGATATATAATCATGGCGACATCAAATATGTTCATGGTCGGATTTATGATCGCATTCCCTATAATTGCGCTCTCATGGCTGGCTGATGTTATTTTTGGAATGCTTATGAAAACAATGCCTCAGTTCAACCTTTTGGTTATCGGTTTTCCTATAAAGATCATGGTCTCCTTTGTTGTTTTAATAGCCACATTGACCGCTTCAATGCTGATTATAAAAGGGGAGATGCTCGAGGCTTTTAACTTTTTAGAGACGTTTTTTTAGTTTTTTTTGATACAATAATGTCAAAAGAGCCTCTTAAAGGGAAACCGTAATGAAAATCTTACTTATAAACAATAATCCAGTAGTCAATAAATTAGTAACCCTAAGCGTACAAAAAACTTCAGATGAACTCGAAAAAACAGAGAGATCAGAAGATATTGAATCTACATCCTATGACCTTTTGATCGTTGATGACGGACTCTATACCGAAGAGCTGTTGGATGAGTTAAAATCAAAAATAGAGTTTAGTAAATCTCTTTATATCTGTGCAAAAGATGCTAATGCAGTAGAAGGATTCAACTCAACCATCCATAAGCCTTTTTTGCCGACCGATCTGGTCGAGACTATTGTATCATTGGCAAAAGAAATGAGCGTGAGTAGTGAAGAGAGAGTTCAAAAAAGCGAACCAGTAGAGAGTGAAGATGATTTCGTTTTTGATGGCGATGTGGATGATTTCGGTGAACTTGATGAACTCGAAGATCTCGATGCTCTTGAAGAGGATGAGCCAGACTTGTTGTCAGATACAGAGATCGAAGATGAGAGCGCCGCAAAAGAGCTTGATGATCTGGAAGATTTTGATGAGCTTGAGGATGAAGAGCTTGAAGATGAGCTTGAAGATGAGCTTGAAGATGAGCTTGAAGACGACGGATTTGATGAGCTTGAAGATGCAGAGCTTGAACTAGAGGATAATGAGGGCAGTGATCTTGATGATCTGGATAAAGATAAAGAAGAGAGTGAAAAGAGCGGCGTGTTAGATAAAGAGGAGCTTCAAGAGGTTCAAAATCTTTTAGAAGAGACAGAAACAGAGGAGAGTGAGCCTCAAGAAGATTTAGAGCTTGGAGATGATCTGGAACTTGAAGACAACTTAGAGCTTGAAGACGACTTAGAGCTTGAAGACGACTTAGAGCTTGAAGATGATCTGGAAGTTGAAGATGATTCGGTCTCAGACGAAGATGAGATGGGTTTTGATGAAGAGACCAAAGAGTTGGTAGCCGACGATAACATAGAACTAGAAGAATATGAAGCTGATGAGCTTGATTTTGAAGATGCCAAAGAGCTAGAATCTGAGGAAGACAAGCTTCAAGAAGAGAGTGAGATCGAAGAACTAGGGCTTGATGAAGAGCTGGAAGCCCAAGAGCTTGATCTTGAAGATGATCTAGAAGAAAATGAGTTTGATCAAGATGATATAGAGTCGCAAATTCACGACGCGGTTCAAGAGCTTACTAACGAAGATCTTGAGAGTGAAATAGATGAAGATATTCTGCTTGATATAGACTCTTTGACAAGCAGAGATCTGAAACTGGCAATAGGTGAAGATATTGATGAAGAGAGTGAAGCTGATGAGTCTGACGAATCTGAACTATATGAAGAAGAGGATTTCAGCGAGAGTGACAGTTTAGAAGAGGAAGAGCCATCTAGCGATATAGAGGAGTCTGCAAAGAGTTCCAATGATGGAGTAGAGGCTCTTAAAAAACTTCTAAAAGCACTTACAAATGAGGAAGTGGCTGCATCGCTTAAAGGTATGAAGATAAGCATAAATATAACTCTAGGTGATAAGTAGTGAATCATAGATCAGGTGCAATTTTAGTTCTATCGGGTCCAAGCGGGGCAGGAAAGAGCTCTTTACTTAATGAAGTTATAGGCGATATCGGTGAGTGCTACTTCTCTATCTCTACCACCACGCGCCCTATAAGAGAGGGTGAAATTAACGGTGTCCATTACCACTTCGTAGATGAGGCGGAGTTTAAAAAAGATATAGAAGAGGAGTTCTTTTTAGAGTATGCTTTTGTACACGGCAACTACTATGGAACCTCAATAAAGCTTGTAAAAGAGGCTTTAAAAGATGGTAAGCTTGTAATATTTGACATAGATGTGCAGGGTAATGCGACCATTATAAACAGACTTGGAGACATAACAACTTCCGTCTTTATCTCTCCCCCGACACTCTCAGAGTTAAAAAAGCGTTTAGAGGCGCGTTCTACCGACTCTCAAGAGGTGATCGACCGCCGTATTGATATGGCAAAAAGAGAGATACAAAGGATCAGCGAGTATGACTTTCTTATTGTAAATGATGACTTTGCACAAGCCGCGGCAACTCTAAAAACAATAGCAAATGCGGCTAGAGTTAAAATCCCTGCAAACGAGATAAATGACTTTGCGAGAAAATGGGAAGATATATAGCAATCAACCCATTATATAGTCGTGATAAGAGAAGTTACAGCTAATTTGGTTATAATTTCGGACTTAAATTTATAAAAGGAATAGATATGGGAATGCCTGGCGGACAAGAACTATTAATAATCTTAGCAATCGTTGTATTACTCTTTGGTGCAAAGAAGATACCTGAGTTGGCAAAAGGCCTTGGAAAAGGAATAAAAAACTTTAAAGCTGAAATGAAGAATGATGATGAGGAAGAGATAAAAACCGCATCAACAGATGCTCCTAAAAAAGTAGAGTCTAGTGAAGAGAGTACTTCAAAAGAGGCTCCAAAAACTACTACACAAGCGTAACTTTTGAAACAACGAGTATCGGCGCTTTTGCGCGAAAAGTTTGGTCGTGAAGTTGTTTTAGAGAAGCCGCGTGACCGATCTTTCGGTCACTTCGCTACCCCTATTGCTTTTGCCATGGCAAAGGAGCTTAAGCAGTCTCCTATGAAAATTGCCGAGGAGTTAGCTTCCTCATTTGATGAAGGCGATTTTTTTAGCAGTGTTGACTCCGTAAAAGGGTATCTCAACTTTCGTCTAAGTGAGAACTTTCTAAGCGAGTATGCCGCTTGGGCACTTGAGAATCCAAGCGAGTTCGCAAAAGATGAAAAAAATGAGAAGATCCTTTTGGAGTTTGTAAGTGCAAATCCTACAGGACCTCTTCATATAGGCCATGCAAGAGGCGCAGTTTACGGAGATACTCTTTATAGACTTGCAAAGCATCTAGGCTATGACATAACGGCTGAGTACTATGTAAATGATGCGGGAAATCAGATAGACCTGCTTGGTCTCTCCATCCAGCTTTACGGTCGTGAGAACATACTTAACGAGAGTGTCGAGTACCCTGAGAGCTACTACAGAGGCGACTATCTTGCTCCTTTGGCAAAAAAAGCGGTAGAGAAGTTCGGTATAGAGATATTAAGTGACGAATCACGTCAAAAAGAGCTTGCCCTCTGGGCTAAAGACGGTGTTATGGAGATCATAAAAAATGATCTTGCAGACACTAATATCTTCTTTGACACATTTGTTTATGAGTCATCACTTTATGACGACTGGGACAGAGTCATGGCAAAGATGGGCGATGGCATATATGAAAAAGAGGGCAAACTCTTTATAGCATCTTCTCAAAAAGGCGACGACTCGGACAGAGTCGTTGTTCGTGAAGATGGCCGTCCAACATATCTTGCAGGCGATATAGTTTATCATAACCAAAAGTTCGAGCGCGGCTATGATCACTATATAAATATCTGGGGAGCCGATCACCACGGCTATATTGCCAGAGTAAAAGCTGCAGTCGAGTTTCTGGGGTATGAGAGCACTAAGCTTGAAGTAGGGCTCTCTCAGATGGTTAGTCTTTTAAAGGACGGCGAACCATACAAGATGAGCAAGCGTGCAGGTAATGTAATACTTATGAGCGATATTGTCGAAGAGATAGGTGCGGATGCACTTAGATTTATCTTTGCTTCAAAAAAGAGTGACACCGCTTTGGAGTTTGACCTCTCAGAGTTTAAAAAGCAGGACAGCTCAAACCCTATTTTTTATATCCAATATGCTCACGCAAGGATAAAGACCATTCTCTCAAAAAGTAATTTTGGCGAAGATGAGATCATGGCGGCAAGCTTGAAGAATTTGGGTGAAAATGCAGATGCTCTTCTCTTTGATGCGCTGCTTCTGCCTGAGATAATAGAGGATGCTTTTAATTCAAGACAGGTTCAAAAACTCCCAGAGTATCTGAAGTCACTTGCGGCATCACTTCATAAGTTCTACTACGATTGCAGGATCATAGGAACAGAGGATGAGGCAAAACTTCTAAAGCTGTTGATGGTCGTAGGGCTCTCGCTCCGCACAGGACTCTCTTTGATGGGGATAACTGCAAAGGACTACATGACAAAAGAGGAAGATTAAAATTTAAGGCTCCCATAGAGCTTTAATACTTCCTCCAGCTGAGATCTTGTGATCTGTATCAGGATCGGACTTTTACTCTCATCAAGCCAAGAGGCTATCTTCTTTATCTCTTCAAGAGTCATAGATGTACATCCTGCCGTTGGTGCATCTTGTGCTTTTTGAACGTGCATAAAGATGCAAGAGCCTCTTTTTTTGAGCTGCTTTTTGTTGTGTCCTACTACAATTCCAAGTTCATACTGTCCGTCGTCTCTTCGCATCTCTTCAAAGCTTTTTGGTTTTATCTTTGGCTCTTTAATTATTTTGTTATAAAACTCAGAATCTGAATCATCAACGCAGATAACTCCTTTTTTTGCGTGAATATATGGCATCTTGAATTTCAGATCCTTCTCATAGCCAAATATCGCATCAAGGCTGAATATGCCTATGGGCGCCTTTTGATCCCCCTCAAATTTAGTCGGCTCTTCCTCCTTTTGAAAAAGCTCGATCTTACCTAGCCCAAAGCCAAATCCATTCTTTCCTACATTGACTTTTATTGGGTCAAAAACCATGACTGAATCTTCAAAAGTGTAGAGCTCTGCTTTGCTAGAATTGTACTCATCACCAACCACTAAAACCATTTGTTCGCCCGCAAATACAAAGATTTGACAAATTATTATAATTAAGAAACTTTTTACCATAAAGTATGTTACTATTACTAAAATATGAGACGGGTTAATTTTTTTAGAAACGGAAAAAATTTTATGAGTATAAATATAAGAAAAGCCACTAGTGACGATGCGCCGTTCTTGGCACAAATGATATTACAGAGTACTAGAGCTGATAAAAAAATCGGGATATATGATCTGATTTTTAAAACTAAAAATGATAAAGATGTATTAGATTACTTAGAAAAATTAACGAATACAAATTCAAGATCTAGCTGTCACTACTCTAATTTTTTGATTGCCGAGATAGACGGTAAAAGCGTAGGTTCTCTTTGTAGTTATGAACCTAGGATCGCGACAAGAGAGGTTTTTTTAGAGGCTCTTAGCGAGATCGGAGTTGACGGTGAAGAGAGCGAGTATCTGGGGCTTATGGAGATCTGCTCATTTCCTATAAATACAAGAACGCTTATTTTTGATTATATGGAGGAGTTAGAGGGCTTTATGGATGTTGGTATCTTAAAAGCGCTTATGCACAAAAGTCTTCTAACTGCAAGACTTAAAGGTTACCGTATAGCTCAGACCATAGTTGAGATCGGCTCACTGGAGACTCTTCTATATTACAAAAAACTCGGCTTTAAAGAGGTCAAGCAAAAAGAGTGCGACCCTTATAAAGAGATATTTGGCAGAGCAGGTTTGATCCTACTCTCTATAGAGTTTTGATAGGTCTAACATAGAACTCTCAGCGTTATCCCTCTTCCCTTCACTTCTTGCCATAGCACTGGCACTATATACACGAAATGTAATGCTCTCTCTATTTGGGGGAGTGCTGCTTGGTGTTTTTGTTTTAAACGACTTCTCATTTTTAACTTCTTTAAAGAGTCTCTTCTCTCTTTTTGGCTCACTTTTAAGTGAGCCTTGGATACTCAAAACTTTGGCTTTTGCGATCTTGGTCGGAAGCATTATGGCTTTGATCGAAAAATCGGGCGGGATTGAAGGTTTTGTGGATTATATGCTGCACAAGACAAAGATCGTAAAATCTGGGCGCTCTGCTTTGATGCTCAGTTACGTGGTCGGCGTTATTATATTTGTGGAGTCATCCATTACGGCTCTGATTTCGGGAGCTGTGGGAAAACCGCTTTGCGACAAGTATAAGATATCAAGCGCAAAACTTGCTTTTGTCTGCGATTCGACATCGGCACCCATAAGCTCTCTCATTGTTCTCAATGGCTGGGGAGCGCTTCTTCTTGGGCTTATCGCTACGCAGATATCTTTAGGCATTATAGAGGCGGATGCCGTCTCCCTTCTTATCGACTCTATTTTATATAACTTTTACTCGATGGCCGCGCTTGTGGTTACCTTTTTAGCGATATGGTTTAATATAGATCTAGGAGATATGAAAAAAGCCAAGCATATACCAAAAGAGACGCAGAGTCTGCAAAGCGGCGGTGCAAGTATGTATTATATGCTTCTGCCTATTATATTGATGGTTATTTCGGTCTTTATTTTTCTTTATCTTACCGGTGATGGAGATATTTTAAAAGGGAGCGGTTCGAGCTCTATCTTTTACACAATGCTTACTACTTTTATATTTACTCTCTTTTACTTTGTCGGCACTAAGAACATGAACTTTTCAACATGGGCCAAAACTGCAGTTTTGGGGGCAAAAAAACTAATACCCATTGCACTGATACTGCTTTTTGCATTTGCTATAGGGGAGGTTACCACCAGCCTTAAAACAGGTCACTATCTGGCATCTTTAGCAAGTGAAAATTTAAGCATCTACCTGTTGGCGGGAGTGATATTTCTTATAAGTTCCGTTATCTCATTTTCAACTGGAACAAGCTGGGGAACTTTTAGCATAATGATACCCGTCGCAGTTCCTATGGCAGTTGCAATGGACGCAAATATCGCTCTGTGTATCGGAGCGGTTATTTCGGGAGGAATTTTCGGGGATCACTGCTCGCCAATCTCGGATACTACGATCATATCTTCGATGGCAAGTGATTGTGAAGTGATAGAGCACGTGCGAACTCAGATGCCTTACGCACTGATAAGCGGGACGATAGCGTTCGTGCTTTTTGTGCTCTTTAGCCTGCTCTAAACTCCTAGAGCAGTATTTATCGAGTAGCGCATATCGTCATCAAGATTATCCATGCCGCCGAGCATCCATCTAAGATAAGCAGCGTCACTTGCGGCAACCTCTGCGAGAGTTTTGCCTTTGTACTTTCCGAAATTAAATGATTTTATAAGGATTGGGGTTAGAGTCAGATCAACCATCTTCTCAACCGGATTTTCTGTCGGAAACTGCGCTAAAACAGCCTCTTTGAGTTTGCTTAAAAATAGTTTTAGAACAAGTACGTCACCTATCGCATCGTGAGCTTTTATGGTTATGCCGAGTTCATCCGCCTCTTTTTGCTCATCTAGGTAGAGACCCATTTTATAACGAAAATATTGAAGTCTGTGTGCCTCTTCATCCGGAAATATATGTTTAGCCACCCTTAGCGTGTCGATAACTTTCATCTGGGTTTTAAAACCCTCTTTTGCAAGCATATCTATGTCAAATTTTGCGTTGTGGATGATGATATAGTTTTCATCTGTGTTTAGTTCTTGAAGTCTTTTATATGATGCGCTCTCTTTGCATGGGCTCTTGCCCTCGAGCATATCTGGAGTGATGCCGTGAACTTCCATAGCGGCGTAATTTATAGGAACATCAGTTGTGAAAAACTCGTTTTGAACCTCTATCTTTTTCTCGCCTAAAACCATGAAGCCTAGCTGAATCACTCTGTCTAGCTCACCCGTTCCCGTTGTCTCAGTATCTAATATAATATATTTTTTTGCCAAATCTCTACCTTTTTGTTTTCTATATTAAAAAAGAAAGGAGTCTAACATATATTCGCTTTGAGCATGCAGATACTCGGGGCTAAGCTCTATTTTTATGGTCTCTTCGCCTATTTCGTAGGTGCAAAACTGTACAAATTTAAGCTGGATACTCTCGCCCTCAAACTCAAAGTTTCTAACGGCTAAAGGTTCGTTTATCTCTTCGAGAAGATCTTGAATATCATTTATAGAGTCTTTACAAGGCTGGAGATTTAGGAGTTTGAAAATATTTTGAAGCTTTATCTCCAAAGAGAGATCTTCATCCATAGCAAGATGCGTATTGTAGATGCCGCGAGCTAACTTCATAGCATTTAGGCTTAACGGTTCTGCCAATAGATTTCGTTTTACAATCTCTTTTTTAATCATAGTACTATCTTATATCTATATCCATTAAAAGTATATAAAAGCTATAATAGAGTTAATTTTTTTGAGGCATATTTATGACACGTATCTTACTATCTCTTATATTCATCTCCCTATCTCTGGCGGCATTGCAGATAAAACAAACGTCTATCGCATTTGGCGAAAAAAGAGTGGAACTTAGCAAAGAGTATATAAAAGAGCACTACAATTTAGAGGTAAAAGATATAAAAATCGTTCCAAAAATTATAGTGATTCATCATACGGCGATAGATGATTTTGCAGATTCACTCTCCCGTTTTACGTCCGAGACTCTTCCAACTGACAGACCGGACATTACAAGCGGCGGAGCGCTCAATGTCTCCGCTCACTTTATGGTTGAGCGTGACGGAACCATCCATCAGCTAATGCCGCTTGATTTTATGGCGCGTCATGTCATAGGGCTGAACTACAACTCCATCGGCATAGAGAACGTCGGCGGAGCAAACTCTGCTGACAACCTCACAAAAGAGCAGCTTCGGGCAAATGTTTTCCTTGTAAAAGAGCTCAAAAAACGCTTTGATACCATAGAATATGTCATAGGGCACTATGAGTATAGATGCTTTGAAGATACTCCGCTCTGGCTTGAAGTAGATGACGGCTACAGAACATTTAAAGATGACCCTTCAGTGCGCTTTATGGATGAGCTAAGAGCAAATATAGATAACTTTAAAGGCGCGCCTTGCAAGGGCATAGATGATTAGTTCGCCTCTTCTCTACCTCTTTTCTTTAGCACTTCTTGCCGCAGTTATAGCGCTTGTTGAGAAAAAGAGAGCTTCAAAGTTCTTTAGGTTCGTTCCCTCTTTTGTTCTGATATATCTCTTTAGTATGTCGCTGGCTTCTCTTGGGGTGTTTGAGAAAAATGAAGCGATAGATGCGGTATATAGCAATACAAAGCAGAACCTCCTCCCCGCTATGCTTTTTTTGATGCTTCTGCAGGTGGATATAAGAGACTTTTTTAAACTAGGAAAACCGCTTCTTGTGGCGTATCTATTGGCTCTTTTTTCGCTCTCTTTGGGTTTTATATTTATCTCTTTTATTTTTGATTTTAACGCAGAGACGGCGTCGGCTTTTGGAGCACTGAGCGGGAGCTGGATGGGCGGAGTGGCAAATATGGTAGCGGTTGGTTCGGCTCTTGGCGTCTCACAAGAGGCATTTGGTTACGCGCTTATAGTAGATAGTGTGAACTACACCGTCTGGATAATGTTTCTGCTATTTTTGACCCCTTTTGCATATAGATTTAACACATTTACCGCGTCGCATGAACAGATGGCAAAATTGAGTGAAATAGGGTGTGCATGCACCATCGGAGCAAAGAGATACTGGCTTTTGATACTTTTGTCTATCGTCGTCGCATTCGCTGTAAATATTATCGCCTCAAGCGGAATTGTGCTTCTAAACTACACTACGACAACGGTTGTTCTTGCGACTATACTTGGGCTTTTAGGTTCATTTACAAGACTAAAAGAGTTTGGCGGCTCTAGCGAAGTAGCAACCTCCATGCTCTACATGTTAATAGCGCTAATAGGCTCAAAAGCAGTGTTTGAAAACTTTAGCGGCGTAGGCATTTTAGTCTTTGCAGGGTTTTGTATCCTGCTCATTCATGCCCTTGTAATGGTTATAGGAGCAAAGATATTCAAGCTTGATTTATTTAGCATAGCCATAGCCTCACTCTCAAACATAGGCGGAGTAGCTTCGGCTTCAATACTAGCGGCAACCTACAACAAAGCACTTGTGGGCGTAGGTGTGCTTATGGCAGTAATGGGCTATCTTGTCGGAACATTCGGCGGTCTGGCTGTGGGGAATATTTTGGTTTGGATGGCGAAATGAAAAAAGAATCTAAAAATAATAAAAAGATTAACCTAAGCTAGAGTAGAGTAAAATATTACGGAAAATATCAAGGAGTATATTGTGGTATCATATGCAACAAACGAACTTATATCGTCATCTGATTTTGCTAAAAAATTTGGTTCATATCTTGGGCAGATTAGAGAGCATGCGGTAGAAAAATTGGCGATTTTAAAAAACAACAAAGTCGAAGCGGTGCTTATCTCTAAAGATGAGTATGAAAAAATGGCAGAAGCTTTGAAGTTTGTAGAAGCCAACGAAATAATAAAATCGATTCAAGCAGGACTTGAAGATGTAAAATCAGGCAGAGTTCAACCAATAGAAAAACTTTGGAGTGAACTTGATAATTGAGTATAGCGACAACTTTTTAAAAGAGGCAAAACCATTATCAAAAAAATTTAAACTCTTAAAGTCAGATTTGAGGACTGCTGTCGATGAGATAGAGTCTTCAAAAGATTTTGGAGTTCATCTAGGATTTAACCTTTTTAAAAAAAGAGTCAAAAACTCATCTATCCCGACAGGCAAGAGCGGCGGTTTTAGAATCATCATCTGCCAACAGCTTGAAGAGAAGATAGTTTTAATATCTATTTTTTCTAAAACCGATAAAGAAAATTTGAGTGATGATGAACTCTCTATGGCATTAAAGAAATTTTTGGAACAATAGAAAGTATTTATAAATGCAAAATAGTTATCAAAAAGATATTCAAACATTAGAAGAATATTCGCATATGTTATGTGACGATAGTCTCATAAATCACTTTGGTTGTTATAGCACATCACGGAAAGATGCATTATTCCCATTAAAAGTAAGTGACAATGAGTGCTTGCTTTTATCAGCTCCAGAATTTTCAGCACTTTTATATCGTGGTCAAAATGAGTATTTTGAAGTTTGCAAACCAACACTTTCAAGAAAAATGACAGCAAAAGAAAAATTAAAAGCAAATTTACAAAAAATAGAATTTTTATCTGCTATAAAGACCCATCATTTGACTAAAATCTTTCAGACTAAAAATTTTTTAGAACACTATAAACACTTACCAAATTATAAACTAAAGATAGATTATGAGGCATTATGAATTTAAGACAAATCATTTGGATTTTTCAAGAGATAAAGATATAGCAATGTTCTTTATGACTTGTAGCTATAACCCTAAAAACAGAACATTTACACCTATAAGCGATGGTTCAATGGGAGTGATGTATTCCTATGATTTTAAATTAGGCATTTTAAAAAATGAACACGCAATTAACCCTATTGGCTTTCAACCATTTTCAAGACCAGATAAACAAAAAGCTTTTTCGATAGTTTTTAACGAAAATCTAAATTTTAATGATTTTTCTTTTGTTCAAAAAGAGGATATTAAACTTACAAAAGAGCTTTGTGAAAAATATTATGATATGTTTGATGGTGGTGTAAAGCTTTTTCCAAAAGATGAAATAAGTGAATTAGCATATGAGATACAAAATAGTAACTATATTTCAAAAGATGCTATTGAGTTTTACTCTCAAGTTTCAAAAACTCCTAAAAAATCTGTAGTAAAATCTTTACAGCAAAATAGTATCTCTATCACTGATAATAAATATAGTTTTAATATCTCAAATATGGATGAATTTGACAAAAACTTGCAAAATATTATAAATGATTTAGACAATAGAATTTCGCCAAGAGGCATAAGTACATAGGAAATAATATGAATAGAATAATTAGAGCTGTTGGCAATATTTTGGTTTGGATGGCAAAATGAAAATCACAAACATAAAAACAGAAGTAAAACATATAGCCCTAAAAACCCCATTCAAAACAGCTCTGCGAGAGACTTCAGACGTAGAGTTTGTAAGAGTCTATGTTGAAGATGAGAACGGTCATATCGGCATTGGGGAAGCCCCTGCAACAAAGGCGATAACGGGTGAGGGTATAGAAGATATACTCCATTCCATAGATAGCGTAAAAGAGCAGTTTTCAGATCTTACATGCCAAGAAGCGTTGGAGCTTCTGCATAGTGGGTGCAAGATGGGCTCAAGTGCCAAAGCAGCGCTTGACATAGCGTTTGTATCTCTGGATGCAAAACAAAAAAGCTGCACTCTAAGAGAGCGGTTTTGTATAGAGGATTTTGCTCCCATAAAAACGGATGTGACAATCAGTCTAAACTCTGCAGACGTTATGCTCGAAGATGCCAAAAAAGCCTGCAACGAGAGAAAAGAGATACTCAAAGTAAAGGTCGGCAGCGATATTTTGCACGCAGTTGATGTTATAAGAAAAATCGCAAACTCCCTGCCGCAAGCAGAGATATTGGTCGATGCAAATCAGGCGTGGAGCTTTGAAGATGCGCACTTTTTTATAAACAATATGCTGGATGTTAAGATAGAGCTGATAGAGCAGCCTGTTATTGCGTCTGACTTGGAGAGTCTAAAAAAGATCACAGAGTTCTCGCACATTCCCATCTTAGCCGATGAAGCGGTTTTTACACTTCGAGATGTGAAAAAAGTAATGGAGTCTAAGAGTGCAGATATGATAAACATAAAGTTTATGAAGTGCGGCGGGGTTACAAAAGCCATAGAGATCTTGGAGTACGCAAGACAAAACGGTGTTAAATGTATGCTCGGTTCAATGCTTGAGGGTCCATACTCTATAAATATGGCGCTATATCTGGCATTTGCCTACAGAGATGTTATAAAGTATGTGGATCTCGACAGCCCGCTGCTCTACAAAGAGCCTTCAAGCGAGCTTGATTTTGAGTTTAGCGGGTGTGAGATCTCGCTTAAAACGTAAAACTCTCTTTTTTAAAGACTTTAAACTCTTTTGCCGTTTTCTCATCTTTGAGTCCAAGACTCTCAAGAGCTTTTGGATTTACCAAGAACCATCCAAGCACAACATCTACTCTGTCGCCCTCTTGAAGTTTGAAATCTCTTCTTACGGCTCTTTTCTCATTTGCCTGTATCATCGTATCTTTTATGACTTCCTCAGCCATCCAAGGCATAGATGGTTTGCCCTCCTTTCCTATCACTCTGACAAACACCTCTTTTTCAAGTTCCGTTGTCTCTTCCCCTCTTGTTACGCTTATCTTTAAGAGAGCCAGACGGGCAGGGTGAAGCAGAAGTGCGTGAGAGCTCTGGTTGTCCACATTCACTATGAAGTGATCTATGTTTCTGAGTATCGATATATTTACATATTTGCTCAGCATCTCAGAGTGAAAGTGCGCACCCGCAAAACCGTGAAAAGAGTGAGTTTTTGTCTCTATGATAGAGGAGAAGCTTCCCTCAACTTGAGGCATATGGCAGCTTACGCAGTTGGCGCTGTTCATTTCGCTGTTAACGTTGCTTGAGCAGAGGTTAAGACCGAATTTGTTTACATTGTGAGAATGGCACCCTACGCAGACATTACCGTTTTTAAAGTTCTCGTTCTCATCAGTTATGATCTTGTGGTAGGGAGAGTCAAGAGAGCTTCTGTTGGAGCCGTAATAGCTGTTTTTATCTTTTGAGATAATGTTCGTATTGCTCTGTGCATGCTCCTCTATCTTCTCTATGCGGTGGCAGTATGCACACCCTATAGCCTCTTGATGAGTAGGGTTTTGAGCATCAAACATCGCCTTTTCGCCCGGTGTTGTCATCTTGTCAAGATTGTCCGCTCCGGGTGTGTGGCATTTGCCGCAGCTGTACTGCTCGGTCTTGGTCATTGCTACTTGCTTGTTCCAGATAGCGTTGTGGATAGGGTCTTTTTGCGGTGTAGCATTTGCGTGCATAGAACCGTAGTACTCACTATATATCTGTTCATGGCACTTTTGACACTCTTGGTTGGGTGCAAACTCGTGAACGGCATCGTTCGCCCCTAAAAAAAGGGCTGTAAAAAGAAGTATGTATAGTGTTTTCATAACTATTTCCTTATATGAATTAGAGTCGGATTATAGCACTATTTGTTTGAAGAACTTGCTATGTATCTAAGCCATATAAATCCAAAAACTCCCGCAAACAAAGAGGCTGCTAATATCCCTATTTTTGCTTGAAATATAAATTCACTATTTCCCGCAAAAGCAAGGTCTGCCACAAATATGGACATCGTAAAACCGATGCCTCCCAAAAATGAGACACCAAAAATCTGACTCATAGTCGTGTTTTGCGGAAGTGTTGCAATGCCCAGCTTTATAGCAAGCCACGATAGACCTGCAATGCCAAGCACTTTTCCGGCTACAAGACCAAGTATTATGCCCATAGATATAGGCTGCACTATGCTTTCATTTATGGATGAAAAGTCGATCGCTATACCTGCATTTGCCAGAGCAAAAAGAGGGATCACAAGTAAACTCACAGGCAGATGAAGACCGTGCTCAAGCCTTGATGCCGGAGTTCCTACTGCATCTATGGTGTCTTTTATATTTTGAAGGATCGCTTTTTGTCTCTCATGCATCATATGATCTGTCGCTACCGGATACTTGTCATATTCGCTAAGCAGTTTGCATGTGTGCTCTGTCAGTGCGATAGGTGCATACTTTGGTTTTGATGGGATAGCCATTGCCGCAATAACTCCCGCTATTGTCGCATGTACTCCCGATTCAAGCATAAAGTACCACATAATAATGCCGACTATCAAGTATGGCAACACCGCATGTATGCCGAAACGGTTAAGAGCTATCATAACAAAAAAGGCTCCAAGTGCTAGGGCAAGCCAGAGCATATGTATCTCATTTGTGTAAAAAAGAGCAATGACCACGACTGCTCCGAGGTCATCTACGATTGCTAGGGCAACTAAAAAAGTAACCAGTGAAGTTGGAACTCTTTTGCCTAGTAACACAAGTGCGCTGATGGCAAAGGCAATATCGGTAGCCATAGGTATTCCCCACCCCTTTGCACCATCTGTGCCTGCGTTGATACTTAGATAGATAAGTGCAGGAATAAGCATCCCTCCGACTGCTGCCAGAATAGGCAAAATGGCAACTTTCATATCTGATAGTTCGCCTACCGTTATCTCTCTTTTTATCTCAAGTCCGATAATAAAGAAAAAGATAGCCATAAGCCCGTCGTTGATCCAGTGGTGGATGGAGTGGGAGAGCGTCCATGAGCTTACCTCAAGCTTGATGTAGGCGTGAAAGAAGTGCTCATACGCTTCTGAGATGGGAGAGTTTGCCAATACAAGTGCTACTACGGTCATAATCATAAGTATTAGACCGGTTGTCGTCTGTGCGTGTATAAACTCCTCAAAAGGAGTAGCTATTTTTTTAAATACCTTTTCCCACGGCGCATATAGTTTCTTCATAAAAATCCTTTGCTTTGTCGGCGCATTATAACAAATGAGTGTAACCAATGATATAATCTGCTTCATGAATTTAAAAGAGTTAAAAAATAGAGCAATATTGCTTTTTGGCAAGAGCCGCGCTTTTAGCAGTGATGAGTTTGCTTCACAGTTGAAGTTTCACAAAATAGGTCTCTCAAGTGAGTTTGGTGAGAATGTGGTATTGGTGGTCGAGGGAAAGATGATGACCCCTTATGAGCAGAACATCAGCGATGAGCTTTATGAAAAACACTCCCAAAGTGTAGAGTTTATCTCTATTGACGCTTTAGAGAGAGAGATTGCAAAACATATAGATGCAAATACTCTTTTGATGAGCCTTAAACTTAGCCGCAACAAAGAGAGACTCAAATCTTTTTTGAAAAACTCGATGATTAGTGATGATCTTTTTTTCAAGCTTCTAAAGATGTACTCGTGGGGCGGTGAGGACTTTTTTGAAAACGACGACAACCGTGATGTAAGTGCGGCGATAATCTTGCGCTTTTATCAAAATATAGAGCGAAACCATAATGTCCAGTATGCGACCACGGGTTTTATGCATCTTATTTCACAGACAAAAAACACAGAACTGCTCTACGCCATTTTATCGCTTGAGCCTATACGCTTCAATCCTAATATCCAAGTCGCGATCGCCGGAAATATCTGGTGCGATGATGAGATGCAGGAGATGCTCTGTAAAACAAATGACCCTGATGTCCTAGAGGCGCTATCACAAAACAGAAATCTAAAGCGAGAGCTGATCGAAGAGTTTTTAAAAGATGAGAAACTTGGCAGAAACGTAGCTAAAAATATTGAATTGACAGATGAGCTTTTTGAACTTTTTAAAACAAACAAGATAGGATTGGCACTAAATCATAGCTTGACCCAGCAGATGCAAAAAGAGCTTCTAAGTTACAACGATGATGAGATATCCTACGCTCTGGCACTTAACGGCGGTATTGATGAAGAGATAGTGCATCAGCTTTTAAAGAGCAAAAATGAGGAGATTATTTCAGCCCTGTATGAAAATCCAAAAACTCCTTCATCTATACTTGAAGAGGCGTACAGAAACAACAAATACTGCCAAGAGATAGCAAAAAATGAGAACACTCCGGTAGAGATATTGTATCAACTCCAGCTTGACTCAAAATATGCCCGCTCAGTTATGGAAAATCCGGCATTTGGCAGATATATACAACAAGAAAATATAGGATGGGAAGTATGAAAGCAACAGATCTAAGCTCGGCAATAGAAGCTTTGGTAGAGCAGAGAGTTCCGACATTTTTGTGGGGAGCACCGGGAATAGGAAAATCTTCTATTGTAAAGCAGATAGCAAAAAGCAGGGGTGTCGGTTTTATAGACTTAAGACTGGCACTTATGGATCCGACCGACCTTAAGGGGATCCCGTTTTACGACAAAGATTCCCACACTGCACTCTGGGCGCCTCCTGCCTTTTTGCCCCGTGAAGGAGAGGGGATCTTATTTTTGGATGAGCTAAACTCTGCGGCTCCTAGTGTTCAGGCTTCTGCTTATCAGCTAATACTTGATAGAAGAGTGGGCGAGTATGAACTCCCTGATGGCTGGGCGATAGTAGCTGCAGGAAACCGTGAGGGAGACAGGGGTGTTACCTACCGTATGCCAAGCCCTTTGGCTAACAGGTTTGTCCACTTTGAGATGGATGTAGATGTTGAGGACTGGAGGCTCTGGGCATACAGAAACGCTATTGATGAGAGAGTTCTCTCTTACATCTCATATAAAAATGAACATCTGTTCACTTTTGATGCCAAAAGCGATGCTAAAAGCTTTGCAACGCCTAGAAGCTGGGAGTATGTAAACAGCGTTCTAAAGAGCAAAGTCTCTGAAGATCTGCTTTTAGAGACCATCGGCGGAGCACTCGGCAAGGATGTTGCGGTCTCGTTTTTGGCATTTTGCAAGGTAATGAGTAGACTTCCGGATATAAAAAATATACTACACAGCGGAGGCGGTGAGTACAGCGATGAGGTAGATGTTCTTTATGCTCTAAGTACAGGACTCGTTAGCGCATACCTCAAAGATAGAGATGATAAGAAGTTAGAGAATTTGCTTAGATATACGTTTGGGTTAAAGAGCGAATTTGCCGTGATGACTGTTCAAGATCTGCAGAGAAACGGTGTCAACATGGAACATCTCGAAGCATTTAGAGAGTGGGTGGAGAAGTTTGCATATCTATTAGAATAACTCTTTAAAAGATAATTAATCAACTTGATTGTACCATAGGAGCGTACTAAAAATTTTCATGAGGAGTTAGATATGGCTAGAGTAGGAAATTCGATAATTAAAGGTCTAGAGGTCTCAGAGATCATTAAACTTCTAAACAGAGCTTATGCGGATGAGTGGCTGGCGTACTACCAGTATTTTATCGAGAGCAAGGTCGTAAAAGGAATCATGAAAGATGCTGCTATTACCGAGCTTGATCAGCACGCAGCCGATGAGCTAAGACACGCTACTATGATAGCAGACAGAATTTTGCAGCTTGGCGGAACGCCTCTTTTAAATCCAAAAGAGTGGATGAAGAAGACAAACTGCGGCTATGAAGAGCCTAAAAATTTCGATGTCGTCGCAATTCTAGAAGATGCCATCAAAGGCGAGCAGTGTGCTATAAACACTTACTCAAGCATAGTTGATCTCACAAGAGACAAAGATATAGTTACTTACGACATCGTCTCACAGATATTGGCTGACGAGGTCGAGCACGAAGAGGATCTCCAAGCGCTTCATGACGACATTACAGAGTTTGTAAGTGATCTTAAAAAGAGCCTGAAAAAATAACTAAAATATCAAAGAGGCACTCTCTTTGATGTTACGCACCAAAATCTTTCAATCTTTTCTTTTTCTTTTTTAAAGTAAATATTGCAATTTGTCATATTTTTAGATCAAAATAAAAATTTATATTATATTTTTCTATTTTAAAATATGGGAGTAAATATAATGGATGCAAAAAATAAACTCACAAATAATATTATCGTCGATGATAAAATTTTTATCATAAGAGGCGCTCAGGTAATGATAGATAAGGATTTAGCAGAGTTATATGACGTAGCTACTAAAAGACTTAATGAGCAGGTAAAGAGAAATATAGAGAGATTTGATAGTGATTTTATGTTTCAACTAACTGATGAAGAATTGAAAAATTTGCGGTCGCAAAATGCGACCACAAATTTTAATATGATAAGAACAAATCCTTATGTATTTACAGAGCAAGGGGTATATATGCTTGCTACTGTACTTAAAAGCGGTATTGCAGTAGAAGTTACTAAACAAATTATGCGAACATTTACAAAGCTGAAAAATCAATCTGTACCATACTTTGATATCATAAAAAGACTAGAAAAATTAGAAACAAATGATAAAGAAACAACTGAACTACTTCAAAAAGTGGTGCAAGTAGTTTCGAGTATGCAGGGCATTTATGATGAAGCTAAAGAGGGGACTAAGAAGATAGGGTTTGTTTGATTAAGCTCATTTATTTGTTATTTTAAACTTCTCCTGCAACTTCAAAGCTTTTTCGTAACTCTCTTTTTGAGCTTCTACTATTTCGTCAAAGGCAAAACCCTTCATAACAATTTCATATAAAAACGGTTTCTCTTTTCGCCAATTTCGTAAAGTCATCGGCGTAATATTCAGTAGTCTTGCTTTGTCTTGTTGTGTTAATTTCATAAAAAAATTCTAATCAATAAAAAATTTAAACAAAATTCGCAAATAAATTGCTAAATGATTATTAAAAAAGCAAATATTTTGCTCTTATTTTATAAAATAGAAAACAATTATCTAGAAATAAAACAAAAGAGAAAAATTTTATGGCAAATGAGAATCTTGCAAATGCAAAAAAAGCAAAAAATGATGAATTTTATACACAATATATTGATATAGAAAAAGAAGTGTCGGCGTATCTTGAATATGACCCAGATGTATTCAAAAATAAAATTATATTATTACCATGCGATGATCCGGAATGGAGTAATTTTACTAAATATTTTGCTCAAAATTTTGAGAGATTTGGTTTAAAAAAGCTTATTAGTACAAGTTATGCTTCTGCTAGTAAGTTATATGATACCAATTATCAGCCTACGCTCTTTGAAATCAATAATCCAAAGTATGATGAATTTAAGACTATAAAAAATGGAAAAATATTTACCCTAGACCATGATACTACACATGATGGCAGGATAGATATAAATGACTTAGAGTGGCACTACTTAGAAGGTGATGGAGATTTTAGAAGTGATGAAATAAAAAAACTAAGAGATGAAGCAGATATTATTATCACTAATCCACCATTTTCACAGTTTCGTATCTTTTTAGCTTGGATTATAGCGAGTAGTAAGCGGTTTTTAATTATCGGAAATATTAACGCAATTACATACAAAGAGGTTTTTCCACTTATTAAAGACAATAAAGTATGGCTTGGACCTAGTATAACAAGTGGAGATAGAGAGTTTGAAGTTCCAAAAGATGTTGTTGATATGACAAAATTTACGGGGAAAATAAGAGATGGAAGATATTATCAAAGAGTTGTAGGTGTCAGGTGGTTTACAAATATTGATCATGGCAGACGACATCAGCCAATATCACTAATGTCAGAAAAGGATGTAATTAAATACAGCACTAAAAAACCTTTTGACAGGTATGACAACTACGATGCCATAGAAGTTCCATATGTGAAACTCATCCCAAATGATTTTGACGGAGTAATGGGTGTGCCAATTAGTTTTTTGGATAAGTATAGTCCTGAGCAATTTGAAATTCTTGGAAGTGATTATGAGGTTAAAGATGGCAAATTACCACAATTAGTAAACTCATCATGGCAAGGAAAACTAGATAGAGGCTATATTACTGGCAGACGAGCATACAGCAGAATTTTAATAAAACATAAAAGGTAAACTATGACAACAACATTAAGAACTAAAATAACAATAAAAGAAATCTGTAACGGGTTTGTTTACAATGAACTTGAAGGCAAAGGTCTGTTTGGGTTATCTGGAAAATTAACCATCCAACCAGAGTATCAAAGAAACTATATTTATGCAGATGGAAAGAGGGATGTTGCGGTCATAGAATCAATTTTAAAAGGGTATCCGTTAGGGATAATTTACTTTAATAAAATATCTGATGATAAGTTTGAGGTTTTAGATGGACAGCAAAGAATCACAAGTATTGGAAGATATTTTACAAATAAATTAGCCATAAAAGATGAAAATGGGATGGAACAATATTTTGATACTATTGCTGAGGATAAAAGAAAAAAGATAGAAGAGACAGAGCTTTTGATATATGAGTGTGAGGGTGAAGAGAGTGAGATTAAAGAGTGGTTTAAAACTATAAATATAGTAGGTGTTCCTCTTAATGATCAAGAATTTTTAAATGCTATTTATTCAGGAAAGTTTGTGACACTTTGTAAAGAGGAGTTTAGCAACTCGCAAAATGCAAATATTCAAAAGTGGAGTGCTTATATCAAAGGCTCTGCTAATAGACAGGAGTTTTTTGCAGTCGCACTGGACTGGGTAAGTAAAGGAAATATTGATACTTATATGGCTCAGCATAGACATGATAATAATATTAATGAGATAAAAAGATATTTTAATAGTGTTATTGATTGGGTATCTGCAGTTTTTATAGATGTTGAAAAAGAGATGTGTGGGTTAGAGTGGGGAAGGCTGTATGAAGAGTATCATAGACAAGCATATAATCCTACTGAAATTCAAAACAGACTTTATAAATTATATAGTGATCCTTATATAAAAAATTATAAAGGATTGTACGAGTACATTTTGGGTGGAGAAAAGGATACAAAATTACTAGATGTACGAGTCTTTGATGATGCTACAAAAAGAAGGGTCTATAAAGAGCAAACCAAAATAGCAGAATTAAAAGGAGTTTCAAACTGTCCATTGTGTGCCATTAGAAATAATTCAAATCAAACGAAAATTTGGAAGCAAAATGAGATGGATGCAGATCATGTCACAGCATGGAGTAAGGGCGGTGCTACAGATTTCCAAAATTGTGAAATGTTATGTAAAACACATAATAGAGCAAAAGGGAATCGGTAATAGTGACATTTTGATAGACAAGTAGATTTATTTATAATATTAAAGATAGAGTAATCACATCTTGTTTCGTTGGTACTTTAATGTTTGATATAATAGTCTTAAAAAATGGATATTTGTATGTCAAGCATTGAGCAAAAAATCTCTCAAGCAAAATCAAAACTTCTTCTCAATCACCCTTTTTTCGGGGCACTTGCGGCAAAGCTTGAACTTGTTCAAAATGATGATATTCAGAGCTTTAAAAGCAACGGCATCAAGTTAGAGTACAACAGCGATTTTTTGCAAAAGTTAGACTCCGCGCAGATGGAGTTCGTTTTTGCAAACGGTGCAATGCACGCCTCTCTTGCCCATGAAGTGAGAAAAAACGGCAGAAGCGGATGGTTGTGGCAATTGGCTACAGACTATGCTATTAATGATATGTTAGTTCAAAACGGTCTTGTCCGTCCGGATGAGGCGCACTACTCAAAGAGATTTAGCGGTATGTACGCAGAGGAGATATATGCGGAGTTAAAAGAGGATATTTTGCGTGATGAGCTTGAATATAAATCGGACGAGACGGATGATGTGCAAGATAGTAAGAGTGAACAAAACAGGCAAAAAACGCCTCAAAAAACCGATGCCCTGAGCGAACAGCTTTTTGAAGAGTTTGCCAAAGCTAAACTTGAAGAGGAGGCAAAAAACTCCGAGATGCCCATCGGGATAGGAAGATTTTTCAGCATAACAGACGAGGGAAAGGTAGACTGGCGCAGAGAGCTAAATGCGGCACTGCAGAGATTTTACAGAGATGACTATAGACTCATTCCGCCTAGTAAAAAACTTCTCTACAGAGGCATATATCTGCCATCATCCACAACTCAAAGAGTAAAAATTGTCGTGGCAGTCGATAGCTCGGGTTCGGTAGATGAAAAACTTCTAGACGAGTTTTTAAGCGAGCTTAACTTTTTGATGTTGAGTGTTGCAAATTTTGAGATAGACATGCTTGTCTGCGATGACAAGATCAGATCGCATAAAACCTTTTTTGGCGGCGATATTTTAGAAGCAGATATAAAAGGGGGCGGAGGAACCGACTTCAGACCCGTTTTTGAGTTTATAGACAAAGAGCTCTTAGATGTGCAGCTGCTTCTGTACTTCACTGATCTGGATGGAGTTTTTCCAAAAGATGCGCCAAACTACGAGGTTAAGTGGGTGTCTCCAAAAGAGGCCATTGTGCCATTTGGCAGTCTGATCGTGTTAGAATAGTTCATAAAAAAATGGAGTCGAATATGCAAGAGTCTAATAACTGGCACTCTTTAGAAGTAGATGAAGTTCTAAGAGCAGTTGAGAGTTCACAAGATGGTCTAAGCAGCACCGAAGTTGAGGCAAGGCTTAAAAAATATGGACCTAACAAACTTCAAGAAGAGAAGAAAAAGAGCGCAGTTGTACGTTTTTTAATGCAGTTTAACAACCTTTTGATCTACGTACTTTTAAGTGCTGCCGTAGTGACTGCAGTGCTTGATCATATGATAGATACGGTCGTAATACTAGGAGTCGTGCTAATCAATGCCATTATAGGTTTTATCCAAGAGAATAGAGCTCAAAATGCGATGGATGCCATAAAAAAGATGCTGGCATTTCATGCTATTGTCATGAGGGATAATAGTAAGCAAAAAGTACAAAGTGAATCATTGGTCATCGGCGATATTGTCTTTATGAAGCCGGGAGATAGAGTTTTAGCGGATATAAGGCTGCTTGAGACACACGCCTTTAGCGTTCAGGAAGCTCCACTGACCGGAGAGTCCGTTGCTGTTGAGAAGAGTGTCAAAAAAGTCATGCCTGAAGCAACTTTGGGAGACAGAAGCTCAATGGCATTTGCAGGAACGACTATAGCAGGCGGAGAAGCAAAAGGTGTTGTGGTCGCTACGGCAGACAGAACGGAGCTTGGACGTATAAGCGGAATGTTAAGCAGTGTAGAGACACTGACCACGCCTCTTGTTGAGCAGATGGATAGATTCGCCAAATATCTAACTTTTTTTATACTCTCCTTTTCTCTTCTTATTTTTCTTGTCGGTTATTTTGTAAAAGGGCTTGATTTTACAGAGGCATTTATGGCGGTAATAGGGCTTTTTGTCGCCGCTATTCCCGAAGGTCTGCCAGCTGTTTTGACTATAACGCTTGCAGTAGGTGTGCAGGCTATGGCAAAGAGAAATGCAATAGTCAGACAGCTGCCGGCCATTGAGACCATAGGCTCCGTTTCTGTTATATGCTCGGACAAAACAGGAACTCTTACTCAAAACGAGATGATGGTCAGCAGTGTAGTTACAAATGATAGAAATTACAGAGTAAGTGGTGCAGGTTATGAACCGATAGGGGATCTATATTTCAAGGATGAGAAGGTTGATATAGATAGAGATGAGAGAGTGAAATTTTTGGCTAAAACCTCTCTTTTATGCAGTGACGCTATTTTAAGGGAAGAGGATAACTCTTGGACAATTGAGGGAAGTCCGACAGAGGGTGCCCTAGTCACATTTGCCCATAAAGCCGGCTTCTACGCCAATGAGACAAGAGAGGTTTTTAAGCGTGATGACAAGATACCGTTTGATTCAAAACATAAATATATGGCGACGTTAAACCATAGTCATGAAGGTGAATCCATTATCGTCGTAAAAGGGGCGGCAGAGATCATCATTAAAATGTCAGAGTTCGAGTATGTAGACGCAGAGAATGAAAAAGAGATTCAGAGCGCATACTGGGAAGAGATGGCAAAAGAGCTTGCCTCTTGCGGAGAGAGGGTGCTGGCACTTGCGTATAAAAAAGTATCTCATGATAAAGCAACGCTTGATTTTGATGATCTAAAAGAGGGGCTTGTGCTTATTGCGCTTGTAGGATTGATCGATCCTCCGCGTCCTGAAGCCATAGAGGCTATAAAAGAGTGTTACAGCGCACATATAGATGTAAAAATGATAACCGGAGATCATCTTTTAACCGCAACTGCCATAGGAAAAACTATAGGGCTTAGAAATTGTGAAAATGTCTTAAGCGGTGCGGATATAGAGAAGTTAAGTGATGAGGAGCTTGAGAGAGTCGTACTTAATACAGATATATTTGCAAGAACCACTCCTGAGCATAAATTAAGATTGGTAAAGGCGCTTCAAGCGCACTCAAAAATTGTAGCGATGACAGGGGATGGCGTAAACGATGCGCCTGCACTAAAGAGAGCCAATGTCGGTATCGCTATGGGAAAAAGCGGCACCGAGGCGGCAAAAGAGTCGAGCGAATTTGTTTTAACAGATGACAATTTTGCCTCAATAGTAAATGCCGTAAGAGAGGGCAGAAGAGTTTATGACAATATAAAAAAGGTCATAAGCTGGACGCTTCCAACTAATGCTTCTGAGGCTTCGGTAATTATAGTTGCAATATTTTTTGGAATGGTTATGCCGATAACTCCTATTCAAATCCTTTGGGCAAATATGATAACAGCCGTTACATTGGGTATTGCACTGGCATTTGAGGATGAAGATAAAAATATAATGAAAAGAAGTCCTAGAGCTATTGATGAGCCTATTTTAAACAGAGAGCTGATATGGCATATAGTTTATGTGACAACCCTCTTTCTTATTGCGGTTTTTGGCGCTTTTTACTATGCGATGCAAAGCGGCGCAAGCGTAGAGTATGCGAGAACTCTCGCACTTAATGTTCTGGTCTTTTTGGAGATATTTCACCTTTTTTATATTAGAAATCTAAACATAATTGAGCTGAAGCTTAGTGATGTTTTGGCAAACAGAGTAGTGTGGAGCGCAGTATCCGTCATCTTTTTTGCACAGATCGCTATAACTTACATACCGTTTTTGCAGGGAGTTTTTTTAACGGCATCTTTAACGCTATTTGATTTTAGTATGATCTTTCTATGCGGAGTTGTAGTCTTCGCTCTCTTGGAGCTTGAGAAGCAGTTTAGACTTAGGGTTGCAAGAAAAAGAGAGATAGCCTAGTTTACGGCTATCTGATTTCTTCCGTTTTGTTTTGCGTTGTATAGCAGCATATCTGCTTCGTTTACGCTTGAGTCAAGGTTCTCGTCGTTGGTTGTCACAAGCCCTATGGAGATAGTGTAGTTTATCTCCTCGTTGTTGTTGCCTTTGGTTTTGCTGCTCTGCACATTTTGTCTGATCCTCTCAAGTATCTCTATAGCTTTTTGCGCAGATACGTCTTTAAGCAAAACGCCGAACTCCTCTGCGGCAAATCTTGCCACTATATCCTCGTTTGAGACGTTTGTTCTTAATATATCTGAGAGATGCACGATAGCTCTGTCTCCTGCATCATGACCGTATGTGTCGTTTATCTTTTTGAAATTGTCGATATCTATCATAGCTATTGCGAAATGCTCTGAGTTCTCTTTAGCATCTTCGAAATATTTTGAAGCGTTCGTAAAGAAGTATCTTCTGTTGTAAAGACCTGTTAAAAAGTCGCGCTGCGCATTGTTCGTGATCTCCTGTATATTTTCAAGAGCCTCGATCGAGTTGTTTATGCGGCATGAGAACTCCTCTTTTGAAAACGGTTTTTTTATGTAGTCGTTTGCACCGTTCTTTAAAAACAGAGCGGTCGTTTCATCATCGTTATCACCAGACATTACAATGACGGCAAGCTCATTTTTCATATATTTTTTTCTGATCTCTCCAGTGAGCACAAGACCATTCATAACCGGCATATGATAGTCCGTAAGAACAAGACTTATATCGGGGGCATTCTCTAGCATGCCTAGCGCCTCCTCCCCGTGTGCGACGGATATAACCTTGAAAAACATATTTTCAAGCATACCCTGCATCTGTTTTCTAAATACAAGAGAGTCGTCTATCACTAGTATCTTGTGGTTTTGGTTCTTTTTGAGTCTTTTTATGGTCTGGATGATATAGTTGACATCATTTGTTCCGCTTTTTGTAACGTAATCAATGATGTTTTTTTTGAGCATCTTCTTTCTAAACTCTTTGTCGATATTTCCGCTTAGCACAATGACGCGGTTATCTTTCTCCAAAGCATAATCGACTATCTCCCCGTTTGGGGCGTCTGGAAGATTAATATCCAGAAGGGTCAAAAAATATTTATATCTTTTTAAAAAGAGTTTTGCCTCAGAGAGGTTGTATGCAACATCAACTTCAAAATCCATCTCCAAGCTTATCTTTTTTGCTATCAGCTTTGCTAAAGTCTTGTTGTCTTCTACTACCAATATTCTATTGCTCATAAGGCAGAACTCCCCTAATTTTTTTCGTTATTATAGTATAATTTTTTATGGATTATTTGAACAGAGTCATTGAAAAACTAAAGGCGAAAAAGAGTGTTTTTTTAACGGGCGGTGCGGGAGTCGGAAAGACAACTATTACAAGAGAAGTTATAAAATATTATGAGAGCGAGTCTAAAAAAGTGGCAAAACTAGCCTCTACCGGAATGGCGGCAACGCTTATAGGCGGGCAGACGCTGCACAGTTTTTTGGACTTGGGGATCGCCTCAAGTCTGAGCGAACTTGAGATGAACTCTAAATTTGAGGCAAGCAAGAAGGTAAAAAAGCTTATATCCTCTATGGATCTTATAGTCATAGATGAGATCTCGATGGTGAGCGATGCCCTGCTTGATATGATACGCATAAGGCTTGAGCAGAGTGATTTTAAGGGCTCACTTCTGGTTGTCGGCGATTTTTTGCAGCTTCCTCCCGTGGTTCGCGGCTACAAAGAGGTAAGATTTGCTTTTGAGTCCGATTCATGGAGAGAGTTTGAGTTTGAAGAGGTTGAGCTGACACACGTTTACAGAACTGATGACAGTGATTTTATAGAGCTTCTATCAAGTATAAGAGACGGTTTTGTGGATGAGAGTGTACATAACGCCCTCAATGAGTTTATAAAACCGCTTCCGCAGGATTTGAGCGAATTTACCTTTTTATTCGGTAAAAATATCTCCGCATCACTGCACAACAAAAATCAGCTGGAGTTTGTAGATAGCGAGCTCTTTATTAAAGAAGCGGGAGTCATAAAACACTCTAAGAGCGTAAAAGAGAGCGAAATAGAGCGTTTTATGGATGATGCAAGGATAGAGAGAGAGCTGGAGCTAAAGATCGGCGCACCTGTGCTCTTTACCAGAAATGCATGGAACTACTTTAACGGTGAGCGTGGAGTGGTCGTAAATATAGATGCCACCTATGTATATGTACAAAAAAGAGACGGTGTTGTCGTAAAGCTTGAGACGGTGGCACAGAGTAAAGAGGTGTGGAGCGAGAAGAGTGTAGACGGGAAAAAAGAGGTGCTTCAAGAGAGCCTATTTAGTGTCTATCAATACCCCATAAAGCTTGCATATGCCATAACTATCCACAAGTCGCAGGGCATGAGCATAGAGGATCTAATAATAGAGACAAACGAGATATTTGCGCCATCGCAGTTTTATGTGGCGATCTCCAGAAGTTCAAGCCCAAAACGCCTGAACCTGATAGCGCCAAAGCGGCAGTGGAGAGATATAGTGTTCGTAAATAATAAAGCTCTGGAGTTTGTAAAAAGAGGGGTTTAAACTATTTTGCATCCTCTTTCTGCAACTTTAGATAGGTCTCGTAATTTACTACGCTTCCCCCATACTTTTTAACATGCTCGTTTGCATCTTCCTCTTTTGCAAAAGCAAAGTACTCCTGCATAGTTCCGTATTTATGGCTGTCAATAACGTAGAATGCATCTTTTGCTACGACTAAGCCGTAATTTTTCGCATCAACGATATATTTTATCTCCTCTTTTTCGGAGGCGATCAAAGATATCACTATCAAAAATATTAATAACAGAGCTTTCATATTGATCCATCCTTTGAATTTTAGAGTAAATGATAGCACTATAAGTTCAACAAGGCAATATAAAAAAAAGTGATTTTACAAAAACTTTTTTAAATCCTCATAAGAGGTGATATCATCATCTATTAAATCATAGATGTTAAAGTCAAACTCCAACTCTGCACGTTTTGTAAAATCTTCGATCTTCTCTAAGACACCGTTGCTATTTGTGACTTCATCTTGAAGCAAAACAAGAAAGTCGTTTGCTCTTACTCTAAAGAGCAGGTTCTCTTTAAAAAGTCCGTAAAGAAGATTCGCAAACTCTTGGAGAGCCTTGTTTCCAGTCTCCCAGCCATGCTTTTTGTTGTATGTATCAAATTTGTGCAAAGAGATAATGAGAAGTTTTTTATATTTTTGATCGGCAGCTCCATTTTGCAGAACGGTCTCTAAAAATTTTATGTTGTATAACTCGGTAAGGGCATCTTTGTAGAAGTATGCAAACCTCTGCTGTTCTATCGCAGTTACCGGAGTCTGGTTGAAATCCTCGGATATCTCAACATTTGAGAGAGCTTTAAGAGCACTCTTTACAACCTCAGGATGGTAATGTATTTTGCTGAGAGATTCTATCTCCTTTAGTGCGTCACTTATACTTTTTTTGTGTTTATATATTCTGTTTGTTGTCATTGCATCAAATGCATCTGCAACCATCATTATGCGTGAAAGCTTTGGTATCTCATCTCCAACAAGTCCGTCAGGATAGCCGCTTCCATCATATTTTTCATGGTGGTGTCTTACTATTTTTGCAATATCTCTAAACATAGGGACATCTTGAAGTATTTTAACTCCGACGTTAACATGCTCTTTTATGAGGTCATACTCAAGCCTTGAGAGCTTGTCAGGTTTTAGCAAGACTGAGTCGGGCGTTGCTATCTTTCCAATATCATGCAGAGTCGCTGCTCTAAAGAGCAACTCTAGACTATCTTTGCAGCACCCCATCTCTTTTGCTATAAGAAGGGAGTACTTTGCTACCCTCTGGGAGTGTCCTGCCGTGTATGAGTCTCTCTGCTCGATCATTGAAACCATGGCATAGACCAGTTTTTCATAATCTTTAGCTTTTTGTTCTTGATGTTTTTGCAGTTTTTTAGACTCCTCGATGACCTCTTTTGTCTTTAGTCCAAGCATATATCTGAAAAAAGCGACCGCCACACCCAATAGCAGCAGAGCTCCAAGAGCTATAGCAAAGAAGATGTAGACCCATCTAGGAATATGAAAACGCTCCTTCTCTTTGAGCCACTTTGCCATTGATGAGTAGTAGATCGACTCTTTGTTGTTTTTTAGATCATTTAGGCGAAGATCTATTTTAGTGATAATCTCTTCGTTGTTGTAAAGTCTTGTAAATGCAAATTTAAGAGCTGCTGGATTTACAAGAACAGATGTCGGTTTTACACTGAATCTATCTTCATTTAGTTCGCCGTAATATCTGTTTACCACAGCTGCATCTGTCTTACCGCTTTGAGTAAGCATAAGTGACTCTTCATAATTCTCTGTCAAAATGAAGATCGGCTTTACGTCAAAGAGCTCAAAAATCTCCTGCATCTGCTCATGCTGAATACTGTTTTTTAAGATAGCTATATTTTTTTTGTCAAGGTCCAAGATGGATGATATTTTGCTGTTTTTATTTCCGTAGATTATGGACCAGTTTGAGAGTACGATCTCTTTGTTGAACTTGAAGTGCTTCTCCCTCTCTTTTGAGTATGCGACATCAGGCATAATGTCGATTTTTCCATCTTCAAGCAGCAAAAGACACTCCTGCCATTCACACTTTACGTAGTTGAGACTCCAACTCTCTTTTTTGGCTATATCGTTTAAAACATCAACAAAAAAACCAGAAGGTTTACTGTTTTTATCTAAAAATATTTTTGGGGGATTGTCGTAGATGCCGACGCGAAACTCTTTTGTCACATCGGCAGTTATAGTTGTAAGAAAAAATAGTATTGTAAATAATAATTTCATTCGATTATTTTACAATAAAAAACAGAAAATAGCATGTGAGGGTTTTTTAACCCCCACTACGGCAGTATAAGTTTCGTGGTTGTTTTAGAGTTTTTCGCTGTTTTTAGCCAAGTACTCGGCAACACCTTCAGTAGATGCTTTCATACCTTCGTCACCTTTTTGCCAGCCGGCAGCACATACTTCACCGTGCTCGTCAGTAAACTGCATTGCGTCTACCATACGGATCATCTCATCGATGTTTCTTCCAAGTGGCAGGTCGTTGATAACTGCGTGACGAATAGTGCCTTTTGCGTCTATTAAGAATGAGCCGCGAAGAGCAACCGATTCACCGAAAAGCACGTCGTAATCTTTAGAGATCTGTTTTGTCAAGTCTGCAACAAGAGGGTATTTAACTCTGCCGATACCACCGTTATTTACAGGAGTCTCTCTCCAAGCAAAGTGTGAAAATTGGCTGTCAACTGAGACACCGATAACATTTACACCGCGGCTTTTAAACTCATCGATTCTGTGAGAAAATGCAATGATCTCAGATGGGCATACAAAAGTAAAGTCTAGAGGGTAGAAGAATAGAACCGTACCCTTTTCGCCAAAATTTTCAGATAATTTGAAATTATCAACTATAGAACCATCCGCTAAAACTGCAGTTGCCGTAAAATCAGGAGCTGGGTTTGTTACTAACATAATAAAAATCCTTTGGGTTTGTTTGCAAAATTTTAACGAAAGTATATTAATAGAACTTCAAGCAATAAAAGTTATTCTCTTTTTTGATATACTTTTGGCGTTTTAAAATAGTGTTAAGGAAAATCGATGACAAAAGAAGCTTCTACTCTAAAAGAGTATATTTTTACTTCGGAGTCTGTAACAGAGGGGCATCCTGATAAGATGGCGGATCAGATCAGTGATGCAATTCTGGATTATATTATTGAACATGATACTTCTGCGCATGTTGCATGTGAGACCTTGGTGTCAAACGGATTTTGTATAATTGCAGGCGAACTCAAAACTACGGCGTACGCACCGATGCAAGACATAGTCCGCAAGGTTGTGCAAGAGATCGGATATACCGATGCAACATACGGGTTTGATTACCGCTCCGCAGCGGTTTTAAATGCCGTCGGAGAGCAGTCTCCCGATATTGATCAGGGTGTAACCCAGGCTGATGGAGAGATAGGCGCAGGAGATCAGGGACTCATGTTCGGGTACGCTTGTAGTGAGACGGATGTTCTTATGCCTCTTCCTATATATTTGGCTCACCGTTTGACACAGAGATTGGCTGAGGTCAGAAAAGAGGGTCTTCTTCCATATCTTCGACCTGACGGAAAAGCGCAAATCAGCATCAAATACGTAGGTAACAAGCCAATTTCAGTTGAGACGGTTGTCGTCTCTACGCAGCATGCTCCTGAGATATCTCAAGAGAAGATCCATGAAGATGTGATTAAGGAGGTTATAAAGCATGTTATTCCTGCTGAGCTTATGAGCGATAAAACTATCTTTCATATAAATCCGACAGGAAAGTTCGTCATAGGCGGTCCGCAAGGTGATGCAGGACTTACCGGACGAAAGATCATAGTAGATACATACGGCGGAAGCTGTCCTCACGGCGGCGGCGCATTCTCTGGCAAAGACCCGACCAAGGTTGACAGAAGTGCGGCCTATGCTGCAAGACATATTGCAAAAAATCTGGTTGCAGCGGGAGCTTGTGAGAGAGTCACACTACAGATATCTTATGCAATAGGTGTCGTTCAACCAACTTCTATAATGGTAAATACTCATGGCACAGCGGTTGTAGATGAGGAGAAGATAGAGAGTTGTTTGAAAGAGCTTTTTGACCTCTCCCCAAGAGGAATCATAAAATCTCTGGATCTTTTGCGTCCAATATATAGAAAAACTGCTGCATACGGGCACTTTGGAAGAGAAGATAGCGATTTTACATGGGAGAAACTTGACAGAGTAGAGGATATAAAGAATTATCTCAAAATTTGATAGTAATAATTATCAAAACCCTATTTTTAGGAAATTTTCATATAAAAAGAGTAACAACTTATACTTGTTACAGCTTTAGAGAAGATTTTTTAGCTTTATTTAAAAATCTTTGGTTAAACTTACTTCGAAATAAAAACTAGGAGAATCCTAATGGCAGTAATTATTGGTGATACATGTATTAACTGTGGCGCTTGTATTGATGAGTGTCCTGTAGAGGCGATTGTAGACGAGGATGATAATCCAACAGGTGAAGAGATTTACTATGTATATGCAGATAAATGCGTAGAGTGTGTTGGTCACCACGACGAACCTGCTTGTGCTACTGCTTGTCCAACTGAAGGATGTATTACATGGGATGCTGTAGGACCAAGTCCAGAGCACCGTGAAGACATTACAGATGATATGCGTGGCGTAGGTAAAGCAATAGTAGAGTAATCTTTTTTATTAAAAATCATGGGGATAAAACCCTGTGATTTACATCTTCTTTTCAAATATCTTCGTAAATTTTTCCATTTTAGCTTAAATCAGACTCTTTTTGGGTACAATTCCACTCTAATTTTATATATTTAACAGGAGATTTGATGGAACGCACACTATCAATAATAAAACCAGATGCCGTTGCAAAAGGTGTTATCGGTAAGATTTTAGATCGTTTTGAGAGCAATGGTCTAAAAATAGCAGCAACAAGAAAGATACAACTTTCTCGCGCAGATGCAGAAGCTTTTTACGCAGTTCACTCTGAGAGACCTTTTTTCGGTGATTTAGTTGATTTTATGATTAGCGGTCCAGTAGTTGTTTCTGTACTTGAGGGTGAAAATGCGGTAATGAAAAACCGTAACCTTATGGGTGCAACAAACCCTAAGGAGGCTGAAGCAGGAACAATTCGTGCAGATTTCGCTGAAAACATAGATGCTAATGCAGTTCACGGAAGTGACTCTGCTGAAAATGCAGCTATAGAGATCGCATTCTTTTTCTCAGAGAGAGAAATCTCTTAATTTATGAAATATTCAAATAAATAGAGCTTAGTTTCTTTTATGAAAATATTATTGCGAAAAGTGAGCAATACTCCGTTAGATTTTGAAGTTGAATCTGATAAAATAACTTTTAAAGGTTATTTACAGTATGATGCCGACAAATTAATTTTGCTAAAAGCGAAATTAAGCGGGCAGATCGACCTGAATTGCGACATTTGCGCTAATGAGTTTATGTTTGATATAGATGAGGAGCTAGAGTTTTTCATCTCAGACGGCATTTACGAAAAAGATGATGAACTTCTCTTAGATGTAGTAGAGTCACTTGACTCTACTGTTGATATAGAAGAGCTTATGAGCTCAGAGATAGAGCTTATAAAGAGTGATTATCATAGTTGCAAAAGTTGCAATCAGGCTAGTGTTTCCGAAGAGGAAGCGTAGTAAAGCAACAAGCTTTAGTGCCAAAGCGGCAAGCGTAGCAAGATGGGCTCTGCTCATATTGCGTTTTAAATAAAACAAAAAGAAAGGAATTTATTATGGCAGTACCAAAGAGAAGAGTATCTCATTCACGTTCAGCAAAGAGAAGAACTCACTATAAAATAACTTTAGCTAAACCAGTTAAAGACAAAGACGGAACTTACAAGCTTCCACACCACATCAACCCAACAACCGGTGAGTATAAATAGTAAATGATAAAGATTGCTATTGACGCAATGGGCGGGGACTTCGGTCCTAAGCCAATTGTAGAGGGCTGTATTCAGGCTCTTAAACATAAACTTTTTATTCCTATACTTGTAGGTAGAAAATCTGAAATTTTACCTCTGTTACCAAAGCGTTATAGAGATAAGATTTCTATAGTTGAAGCTGATGACGTTATATCTATGGATGACGCTGCGACAGATGCCGTAAAAAGAAAAGAGAGCTCAATCTACAAAGCGATTGAGCTGGTAAAAAACGGTGAGGCACAAGGTTTGGTTTCAGCTGGACATAGTGGTGCTACAATGACTTTGGCGACCTTGAGACTAGGTCGTTTAAAAGGCGTGTTGAGACCTGCTCTTGTTGCTTTAATGCCTACAAAAAGCAGTAGAAAGTCAGTAATACTGGATGTTGGAGCAAATGTCGACTCTAAAGCTGAACATCTACTGCAGTTTGCTGTAATGGGCGGATGCTATGCGGAGGATATGTTTAAGATAACAACTCCTTCGATCGGTCTTTTGGCAAACGGCGAAGAGAAGAGCAAGGGTAACGATGTTACAAAGGCAGCTTTTAAACTGCTTGACGGTTACAAGGGCTTTAAAGGTAATGTTGAGGGCAGCGATATTTTCAATGCAAGCTGTGATGTTATTGTATGTGACGGTTTTGTAGGCAACTTGGTTCTAAAAGCATCTGAGGGTGTAGCTTCTACGATAAGCGGACTTATCAAAGAGTATATTAGAAAATCTCCTGTGGCAATTACCGGAGCACTTTTAATGAGAAAAGTGTTCAAACTCTTAAAAAAGCAGATGAGCTATGAAGAGATCGGCGGTGCTCCGCTTATCGGTATTCAAGGGTGTGCGATTGTAAGCCACGGCAAAAGCACTCCAAAAGCAATAAAAAATGCAATCTTTCAAGCAATAAACTATGTAGATACAGGCGTAAACACACACATAGTTGAGAGACTTGAAGCACTAAAAAACAAGGAAGTTTAATGGCGTATGCGGCATTTCGCTCTATAGGTGCTTATGTTCCTAGCAAAATTCTCTCAAATGAAGATCTCTCAAAAATGGTTGATACTTCTGATGAGTGGATAACAAAGAGAACAGGCATAAAAGAGAGGCATATCGCTGCAAGTGATGAGTTTACAAGCGATATGGGTGCCAAGGCAGCTAAACTCGCAATTGAGAGAAGCGGTTTAGATAAGAGCGATATTGATATGATCGTCTGCGCAACTATCTCGCCTGATTACTTCTGTATGCCATCAACCGCTACTATTATAAGCACAAAACTGGGTCTTGGAAATATCACTGCGTTTGATATATCTGCAGCATGTACAGGATTTGTCTACATTCTCTCAATAGCAAAAGCATTTATAGAGTCAGGAATGAAAAAAAATGTTCTTATAATAGGTGCAGAAAAACTCTCGGCAATAACTGACTACAGCGACAGAGGCACTTGTATACTTTTTGGTGACGGTGCGGGTGCAGCGGTAATTAGTGCAACCGACAATAAAGAAGAGGCTATTATCGATATTCATACAGGCTCAGACGGTGAGTTTGCAGATCTTTTAATGACTCCAAACGGCGGAAGCGGGTCTGCACATGATGCACTTGAGCAGGAAGCTACAAGCTGTTTTATGCAGATGAAAGGGAACGAAACTTTTAAGGTTGCGGTCAAGACTCTCACTAAAGATGTTGTGGAGATTTTAAAAGATAACAATATTCAGAGTTCTGATATTAAACATTTTGTGCCGCATCAAGCAAACTATAGAATTATAAAAGCAGTAGGCGATGCTTTAAAACTTCAAGATGAGCAGGTTGTTCTTACTGTTGAGAAGTATGGCAATACCTCAGGCGCTTCTATACCTATGGCTATAAATGATATTTATGAGAGCGGAAGACTGGGAGCAGGGGAACTTATGCTGCTTGATGCTTTTGGCGGCGGACTTACATGGGGAAGCGCACTCGTGCCTTTTGCACCATTTAAAAAATAACTCTTTTGCCACCCTGTAAAGCCTGCTTTACTCTTTTAAAAAACTCTTCCTCATCAGGAAGATTTAACTTCGCCTCTCTTAGTTTTTCTCCCCACATTGGGTTTGGAAAGTAGCTGTCACTCTCAAATCTTGCCATAACATGTATATGAACCCGCGGTAGCATATTTGCAAAAGATGCCATATTGATCTTTTTTGGTTTGTAGTACTCTCTCATCTCGCGCTCTATTATGTCATAAACTTCCCAGAGTCTCATGCGCAGCTCTTTTGGCATATCGCCTAGCTCTATAAAAGGCTCTTTTGTAAAAATTTTCAGCCATGGTATTTCACTGCTCTCTTTTTCAATATATAGTTCACTATCTTCATAAATTGTCATATTTTCTCTTTTTTTTTGAGTAAATTATATCGTTTTTTGGAGTTTTAATTGAGGTTGTAAGTAGGAGATATAGGAGAAAACCCGAAATAGATTTCGGGTTATATAGTTATTTGAAAGAGAAGTTTTTAATCTCTTGTTCTTGTACGGTTTCTATCCCCGCTTGGACGACTTCTCTCGCCAGAAGAGCTGTTGCCTCTATAGCCGCCCGAACGACTCTTCTCACCTGAACGATTTCTGTCGCTGCTGCTTGAGCGGCTTCTGTTTCCACGGAAACCTCCGCGCCCGCCTTTTGTATCTCTTCTGTTGGCAGCTCTCTCTAGTATTGCAGCCAGTTTATCAGCAGGAATACCGATTGAGTTTGGACCGGCAATAGTCTGTTTGTCTAAGATCATAGATACCAGCTTAAACATAATAGTCTCTTCGTCTATATCTTGTTTTAAGAGATCAAGAACTTGATGCGCTTCATCATAGATCTTTTGATCTTCTATATTTGTAACAATTGACTTCAAGTTTGTTGCTCTTAGGTCATTCTTGCTTGGAACAAATGCATGTGTCATAGTAGTTCCAACTTTTGATTTAATGCGTTGAAGCTCTTTAAACTCTAGAGGCGTTAAAAGTGTAATTGCTTTACCCTTTGTCCCTGCACGACCTGTTCGCCCGATTCTATGAACGTAAGACTCAGGATCAAAAGGGATATGGTAGTTAAAAACATGTGAGATGTTATCTACATGGATACCGCGAGCAGCAACATCTGTAGCAACTAAAACATTTACATTGTTGTTTTTGAAACCTTTGATTACTGTCTCACGTTGGCGCTGCTCCATATCTCCATGTAAGCCGTTTGCCAAATATCCTGCACTTGAGAGCACGTTTGAGAGTCTATCAACTTCGCTTTTTGTTCTACAAAAAACAACCGCTTTTTTACACTCTTCAGAATCCATAAGACGGATAATCGCATCATCTCTCTCATGCTCATCAATAACATAGTACTCTTGGTTGATGTCTGTATTTGTCGTCTCACCCTGTGTGATACTAATAAACTCAGGATTGTCCAAAATTCTCTCAGCAAGAAGTTTAATAGGCTTTGGCATAGTAGCCGAGAATAGAAGTGTTTGACGGTTTGAAGGAAGATAAGAGAATATTTCATTAATATCATCTAAAAATCCCATATCAAGCATCTCATCTGCTTCATCAAGAACGACAATGCTTGGAGCGAAATCTTTTAATAGGTTCTTCTTAAGAATGTCAAGAAGTCTTCCCGGAGTAGCAACAACAACGCTTGCACCTCTTTGGATAAGGTCTATCTGTCTGTTGTAAGAGCTGCCGCCGTAAACTGTTACAGTTCTAGCACCTATGTTTCTTCCGTATTTAAAAAGCTCGTCACTTACTTGAGTCGCAAGTTCACGTGTCGGAGTAATAACAAGTATGCCTACGCCGTCTTTTGGGTCTATATTGTTTAGTGCAGGAAGGCCGAAAGCCGCTGTTTTACCTGTTCCCGTGTGTGCCTGACCTACGATGTCGCGACCCGCTAGTACGAATGGTATTGCAGCTGCTTGAATAGGACTTGGAATTGTAAATCCCGCTTCCTTGATACTTTTGAGTATCTCTTTTTTTAGTCCTAGATCATCAAATGTGATCAACTTTGTTTCTGGTTGTGTTTGTGCATTTTCTTGCATCATTATCCTTTGGATAGGAGATGATACAAGCAAGCCGTAAACGGCAAGGCACCTTCCCCTAATATATTTGGCGAATTATACCTAAATATATTGTGTTTTTGATTTAAATAAATTATATTGTGAATTAGTTAAGTTTATATTGTGTAAAAAGAAGCTCATTATGCTCAGGAGCAGTTAAAGAAATGGCGGCATTGTATAAATCACAAATTTTTTAAATTTTAGATATTATACTGTTATGAAAATAGAGACACAATACAATTATGAAAAAACCTGGAGAACAACCAATGAGGATGACCTTCTTAAGATAATCGCCGAAGAGGTTGGAGATGCGGACCCAAAAGGCACGCTTGCATATATAAAAGAGGCTATAACAACAGGCAAAGTTATTTTGGTGGGAAGCTGCAGATTTAGAAAAGCAGAGGAGCAGAGCAAATGACAAATGACGCAGCAAAACTCATCTTAAGGCTTACTGTCGGGATAATGATGCTTTTTCATGGGCTTGATAAGATAATTAACGGAATAGGCGGAGTTAAATATTTAACTGCTTCTGCAGGAGTTCCTGAATTTTTAGCTTACGGTGTTTACGTAGGCGAGATAGTAGTGCCTATCTTGATCCTGCTTGGAGCCTATGCAAGGATCGCCTCTTTGGTCTTGGCGTTTAATATGGTTCTGGCTATATTTTTAGCCTATGGAAACTCTCTCTTTGCTCTTGGCAAGCACGGCGCTCCTGTTTTTGAGCTTCCGTTCTTGTATCTTATTATGTCGATCTTAATATTTATGTTAGGAAGCGGAAAGTACGCGCTTAATAGTAAATAGCCGACTCTAAGGGTGGGGAACCTTAATTTTCGAGTTAAGGCTCCATCCTATAATAATCATAAGAAACATTACTGCAAGTGCAGACAGTATCTCATAAGCAGAGGCCAAGTAAACAAGCCATAGCAGGATCGCACCCAATGGAGTAGGCACGCCTGTGAAGTATTTGCTTACCTCTCCCGCATCTGAGTTTATGTTGAACTGTATTAATCTTCTAAGTCCTGAAATAACGTAGTAGATGCTTATAGCTGCCGCAATTAGAAGCATCACACTAGAGAGCTCTTTTGAGTAGACTGCTTGAAAAATCAGAAAAATAGGAACAAGAACGAAGCTTAGAAAATCCGCAAAGCTGTCAAGCTGAACTCCAAACTCATTTGAAAGATCGTATTTTCTGGCGATCTTACCGTCAAATATATCAAAAGCTCCTCCTATCCAAGCGAGAATAATCGCCGTAAAAAAGTTGTTTTGGGTTATAAAGTATGTAGCCAACAGCCCAGCTGTTATATTTGCAAAAGTAAACATATTGGCAAGATTAAAGTGTGATCTGTTAGTGAATAAAAATTTCATCTATTTCCCTCGTAATATTGGAGAAATTATATCTAAGAAAGTATTTAAAAAAAAGATTGTTTTAATAAAAGGTTTAAATTAATCTCTCTTTAATATGATACCGATTATCATCATAAAAAATAATTGCCAAAGAGAAGATATGCACACTAAAGCAGACAATAAAGAGACAAAAAGGTTAATTGATTGTAAAAAATCGTGCATGGTAAGAGTCGTTAAACTAAATGCCGATGCAGAACTAAAGCAGAGACTTATCTCTTTTGGAATAATGAAAGAGGCTATTTTGGAAGTCCTTGAACACGCTCCCGCAAAAAGTACGATAGAGGTAAAAGTGGGCAAGATGAGAATAGCGCTTCGAGCAAAAGAGGCAGAATTAATAGAGGTTGCGCCACTGTGAATAGAGATATAAAAGCATGTCCAGTAACGGCAAAACATATAAAAGTAGCACTAGTCGGACAGCCAAACGTCGGCAAAAGCATGCTTATAAACTCCATATCGAATGCAAATCTGCATGTTGGGAACTTTACGGGAGTCACGGTTGAGAAGAGTGAAGTTCTTTTTGATTATAAAGATTATCACTTTACCGTGGTCGATCTGCCCGGAACCTATGCGCTCAACGATTACACTATCGAAGAGAGAGTGACAAGTGATTATCTTCTTACGCAGGATTATGACCTTATTATAAATGTTGTAGACTCTACAAATCTGCAAAAAAATCTTCAGCTTACAGCAGAGCTTATGAGTATCGGTAAAAAGATGATACTAGCACTTAATATGAGTGATGAAGCGGACAAAGAGGGCACTCTGATAGACGACAAATATATGTCCGAACTTTTAGGATTTGGCTGCGTTAAGGTCTCTGCAGTTACAAAAAAAGGTATAGCAGAGCTTATAGAGGCCATTGTAAAAGAGTATGAAAATGAGGCTATGGAGTACAAGCTTATCTTCAGCGAAGCGGTTGAAGAGGAGATAACGGTAATAGTTGATTATCTTGCAAAACATAAATATGAAGATCAAAATTCATATAGAAATATAGCGATAAATCTTCTAAAAAACACAAAACATACCTATGCAAAGCTTCATGATGACCCGATATGGACAGAGCTGCAGCCTATTTTAATAGATGCATCAAAACATATAGAACTCCATCATGATTCAAGTGATATTAAAGAGGCTTTTGCCTCCGAGTATGCCTCTTTTAACAGAGGAGTAGTAACTGAGGTCTTAAAACAGGATTTAAAGCTCTCAGAGAAGACCATGACCGACAAAATAGACTCCGTGCTGATCCATCAGGTATTCGGTATACCGATATTTCTATTTTTTATGTGGGCGCTTTTTCAGCTTACTTTTGAGATAGGCTCTATCCCCATGGAGTGGATAGATGCTCTATTTTCATGGCTTGGAAGCACTATAGGAGCGACCATAGCAAATGATGATGTCCGCTCCCTCGTGGTTGATGGAATCATCTCCGGAGTCGGTGCAGTTGTTCTTTTTGTACCAAATATCGCCATACTCTTTATAGGTATAGCACTTTTGGAGAGTACGGGGTATATGTCAAGGGTTGCATTTTTGCTTGACGGATTTTTTCACAAATTCGGTCTTCACGGGCAGTCGTTCATACCTCTTGTAACAGGTTTTGGATGTTCCATTCCTGCCTATATGTCCGCGAGAATATTAAAAAATGACCGTGACAGACTTTTAACTCTCTTTATCATAGGGTTTATGAGCTGCGGGGCAAGACTCCCCGTATATGTTCTCTTTGCAGGGGCATTTTTCTCTGAAAGTATGGCGGGAAATGTTCTCTTTGCCATCTATATAACGGGTGCAATGCTTGGGCTTTTTGCGGCTAAAGTACTGAAATTAACCGCTTTTAAGGGAATGGATGAACCATTTGTTATGGAGATGCCAAAATACAGACTTCCTTCGTTAAAGCTCATCTGGCACACTGTTGTGACAAAGACTCTTATGTATCTAAAAAAAGCGGGTACGTTTATCGCGGCAGCTTCAATACTTATTTGGTTTTTGAGCAACTATCCGCACAATCAAGAGCTTGAAGAGAGTTACGCCCTAAAGATTGAAAAAGCGGTAGATGAAGAGGAGAGAAGAGTTATTGAAAATAGTCTCGCAGAGGCTAATATGGAGCAGAGCTATCTGGGACGTATCGGTAAATTTTCAGAGCCTATCTTTGCACCGCTCGGATTTGACTGGAAGATGAGCGTCGCTCTTCAGACAGGACTTGCGGCAAAAGAGGTTGTAGTATCAACTCTCGGTGTATTGTATGCTCTTGGGGATGATGTGAACGAGGAGAGCTCTTCGCTAAAAGAGATAATCTCTAAAAATATCCCGTTTCCATCCGCGGTTGCATTTATAGTCGTGGTCATGATATATCTGCCGTGTCTGGCAGCTTCGGTTGTCTTTACGCGTGAGGCAGGAGGTATAAAGTACTTCTTTTACCTTTTGGCTTTTACATCAATAGCGGCGTATTCGCTGGCATTTATTGCCTATAACGTCACTTCTATGCTGTATAACTAAATATTTGCGCAATATTAACTACTTATTAGCGCATATTTGCTAGAATTGCCACATGAAAAAAATATTAATGATTGAAGATGATTTAGAATTAGCGGAGATACTAACGGAGTATCTGCAGCAGTTTGATTTTGAGATTATCACCGAAGATGACCCGTTTAAAGCAGTAAGCATATTGAAGTTGGAGCCTTTTGATCTAGTTATTTTAGATCTTACACTGCCTGGAATGGACGGTTTAGAGGTTTGTGAAGCGATCCGTGAGAGACAGGATATTCCTATTATTATCTCCTCTGCCAGAAGCGATGTGACTGACAAAGTAAAAGCGCTTGAACTCGGAGCGGACGACTACCTTCCAAAGCCTTATGATCCAAGAGAATTAGAAGCGAGAATACACTCCGTTCTTAGACGTTATGAAGCGAAATCACAGCAAAAAGAGGAGTCTAAAAGCGACTTTAAGTGTGATGCATCTTCGATGATGATCACATATAAGGGCAGAAATATAGACCTTACAAAAGCGGAGTTTGGTATTCTCTCTTACATGATAGCCAAGCAGGGGCTTGTCGTCTCAAGAGAAGATCTGATCCATAATGTAAATGCCATAAATGAAGACTCTTCTAACAAAAGTATTGACGTAATGGTCGGCAGAATCAGAAACAAACTCGGAGACAAATCTCTTATAGAGTCGGTAAGAGGCGTTGGCTATAAACTTCTTAAGTAGCCATTTTTCTCCTCTTGTTACAAAGACGGAGAGATAGAAGTGCGCCAGCATGCTGTTTTAATAACCGTTCTATTCGCGCTTGGGGTTACCATCGTAAGTGTAAGCATTGTCTTTTGGGAATTTTTTCTACTAAACAAACAGCACTATATTGACCACATCTTTACAAAACACGCGACAATCACTCAAATATTTCGCCAGCATCAGCAAAAACAGCACTCTCAGATCATGCTTGAGGCAAATCTTGCCGTCTACAACTTTGTGCTTGAAAAAGATAAAGAGGCGATAAAGACGATTCTAAATAATGCAAAAGTTCTAAAAAAGAAGGATTTTCAGAGCGTGAACTCATCCTTGACCTTTTCACAGGGCGGATTTTTCACCAAAAAAACGGTGACGGATCTCACCGCTTCAATGCTTGAATTCAACAAAAAAATATACTTTTACATTAAATCCCCTACATCTTCGGTTTTGATCTTGGATGAGGAGCTAAAGCCTTACAGATACTGGAGTGTCGCCTACTCATATATGACTATCTTGGTCATCATCTCATTCTCTTTTGTTTTGATACTGCAGAGACTGAGACCGCTTATTCGCTTAAGGAAAAAGATCGCACTTTACGGTGACGGTAATATGAACATCTCTTTTAAGACCAAAGGTCATGATGAGATAGCGCTTATCTCAAATGAGCTTGAAGCAACAAGAGAGAAGATAAATATCATTTTAGAGTCAAGAACCCTATTTTTGAGAAATCTGATGCACGAGCTAAAGACTCCTATTGCAAAAGGCACCATCGCTACACAGATGCTTGAATCCCAAAAGCAAAGAGACAGGTTCAGCTCGATATTTGGTCGTTTGGAGTCTTTGGTTAATGAGTTTGCGCTCATTGAAGAGGTTACAAGCCTTGGAGACAAGACGGACTTTAAGGAGTATCGTCTTATTGATATTATCGACGGTGCCATAGATATGGCAATGATAGATAGAAATTGTGTTGAGGTCAATGTAGATGCAAGCTATAAGATAAATGCAAACTACAGGCTCTATACGACTGCAATTAAAAATATGATAGACAACGGCATAAAGTACTCCACTGATTCGCACGTTAAGATACTTATAAAAAATGAAGAGCTCTGTTTTGAGAGCAAGGGTGAATGTATCGCACATCCGCTTCAATATTACATAGAACCTTTTACAAAAGACAACCCAGCAAAGAACAGTTTCGGACTGGGTCTCTACCTTGTAGACTCTATTTTAAAAGCACACAATCAGGTACTTGCACACGAGTATGAAAATGGTACGAATCGCTTTATTTTTGCATAAGTTTTTAAGTGTAAACTAATGTAATGGATAAATATCTTAAATCAAGCATAGTATTTTTCTTTGCTATATCTTTTTTTGTGTTCGGATGGCTCTCGCATACGGCATATGAGCCTATTCACAGAATCAAAACACCATCTTTGCTAGATGAGATAAAAGAGAAAAAAATTCTTAACGTAGTACTTTTAAACTCTCCATCCACATACTATATAGGGGCAGACGGAGCAAAGGGTTTTGAGTATGATCTTCTTGATGCATACGCTAAGCATTTGGGCGTTAAGTTAAATATCACGGTTGCAAATACTACAAAAGAGGCACTAGAACTCAGTAGAGATCCAAATATTCACATAACTTCAGCATCTTTGGCAAAAACCAAGATCAAAGAGAAAAATTTTAATTTCGGACCATCATATTTTGAGGCTCAGCAGCAGGTGATCTGCTACAGAGGAATGTTGTGGCAGGGTCATTTTCCAAAAAGTATAGAGGATCTGACGGGGCTGAGAATAGTTGTAGGAGAAGATACAAGTTACAGCGAGACCATAGAGTCGCTGCGCCAAGACGGCTTTGATATAAATGCGACATACACATCAGAACACTCTACCGAAGAACTTTTGGCAAAAGTCGCCGATAATGAGATAGACTGCACAATAGCAGACTCAAATATATATGCTCTAAATCAGCGCTATTTTCCAAAGATAGCTCTTGCTTTTTCAGTTAGTAACCGAGAACAGCTTGCCTGGGTTCTTGCACCCGATTCAAAAGAGCTAAAAGATGATATGTACTCTTGGCTTAATGGCTTTAATCAAAGCGGAGAGATGGCACGCCTAAAAGATCACTACTACTCTTTTGCTCTCTTTTTTGACTACTACAACACTAAGACCTTTTACGACAGGATAAAATCCAGACTTCCTAAATATAAGGAGCTTTTTGAAAAGTATGGGGAGAAGTATAATATTCCATGCTCAGTATTGGCCGCGCAATCATATCAGGAGTCTCACTGGAACCCAAAAGCAAAGAGCTATACTGGAGTTAGGGGACTAATGATGTTAACGCAGTCTACGGCGAAAATGTTAGGAGTTAAAAATAGACTTGATCCAGAGCAGAGCATTGAGGGCGGAGCAAAACATTTAAATGAGCTGTTGAAACGTGTACCCCCTGAAGTAAGTGGAGAAGACCGTCTAAAGTTTGCACTTGCGGCATACAATGTCGGCTTGGGTCATATTTTTGATGCGCAGTTATTGGCGGAGAGAATGGGGCTTAACAAAAATGTCTGGAGCGATCTTAAGAAGGTGCTTCCTCTCCTTGCGCAAAAAAAGTACTACAAAACGCTAAAGCACGGATATGCAAGAGGAAGCGAGCCTGTGAGGTACGTTGACTCAATATATGACTATAGAGATATTTTGCAAAAAAGCAGCTATGAGCCGTTTTTAGGCAAAGAGGAGAAAGATGAAATATGAGGAAAATAGTATGATATCATTTAGTTTTTTTGATAAACTTGAGCAAAAGAGTAAAGAAGCGCTGTTGGAGGTAGCGGTTTTTATGAAAATCCCTGCCGGTATGCAGCTATATTCACAGGGAGATATATGTGAGGATGTTTTGTTTTTAACCAAAGGTCGCGTCCGCGTTACCAGACAGCATGAGAACGGACAAAGTGTACTTTTGTATTATTTTGAACATGGTGAGCAGTGTAATGTTAATTTTACTGCCGCATTAAATTCCGCTCCCGCCGTGGGTACTGCGATAGCAGAGACGGATTTAGAAGGCTTTGATGTTCCTGCTGTAGTTGTAGCACGTTTGTTTATAGAAGATAAAGAGTTTCAAAGTTATGTTTTTGATCAATATATAAGACGGATTGAATTTATGGCAACTATGATTGAAGATATACGCTTTTTAAGTTTAGATACGCGACTTCTTCACTGGCTGCAAGAGCATGATGAGAAAACACTACATATATCACATGAAGAGATAGGAACTATTCTTGGAACATCACGCGAGGTTGTAAGCAAGATTTTGAAAACATTTGAAAAAAATCAAATCGTTAAGTTATCAAGAAAAAAGATAGAGATTTTGTAATATGCAATCTTATGTAATCGTTGTCACATAAAAAGTTATTATAGTTATGATACAATATTTTTGATCTTACAAAACAAAAAGGATAGTATATGAAAAAGTTTAATTTTTTATCGTTAGTTGCAGCTGCTGCAATGGTTTTAAGTGTTGGTGCTACGACGCTGAGTGCTGAGGATATGAAGTGTGGCGCAGGCAAATGCGGTGACGCAAAAAAAGAGATGAAAAAAGATGGCAAATGCGGAACTAGCAAGTGCGGTGACGCAAAAAAAGAGATGAAAAAAGATGGCAAGTGCGGTGACGGAAAAAAAGAGATGAAAAAAGAAGCGTCTCAAGCAGGCAAGTGCGGCAAAGGAAAATGCGGCTCTAACTAACTTCATTTTTTAAGCAGAGTAACTCTGCTTAAAAATCTATCTTCATTCTATCTTCGGCAAAAATCACATCCCCTGAAAAATCCTTATGAATTAGTTTGAGAGTCTCTTCCTCATGCGTTTTCGTTCTTTTCATTCTGTGCGTCAATACAATTTTTTTCACTTGAGCTTTTACGGCAATATTTGCAATTGTAGATGGTGTCATATGTAGCTCTTTTGCAAAATTATTTGTTTCTTGGGGTATCGCATGATGTGCTATAAAGAGATCTGCTCTGTATGCAAATCTTTCTAGGGTGTTTTGCTCATCATTGGTGTCCCCGCTAATAACAATAGATTTTGAACCTACATCTATACGCAAAGCAAGTGCAGGGACTATGCCGTGATGAACCGTAATAAAATTAAGTGTAAAATCTTTGTATCTTAGTGTTTTTTTTTCTCCTTTAGCTATTTCAATGGGTATGAGTTCAAAAGAATCACTCTGTGATGTGAGGATGTCTTGCATGTACCGATAGGCTCCTTTTTTACCGAATAGAATCTCCACAAACTCTCTAATGGATGGAAAATAGTTATTGCCGTAAGGTCCAACAATATCCAAAGAGTTTTGTCGATTTGTAAAAAATCCTGCTTTCATAAAAGAGGGAAGATCTGCACTGTGATCGATGTGCATATGCGTAAGGACAACAGCATCAAGATCTTCTGTAGCCGCACTGCTTTGTTCAAAGCGCAGCATAGAACCACTTCCAAGATCAATGAGCAGTTTCGCTTTGTCGTCAATCCATAACAGATAAGAGGTGCTGGCACGCCCATCTATCTCAGGGCCTCCTGAACCGAGTATCTCAAATCTTATATTTTTTCCATGAATGAGTGTTAAGGTTAGGCAAAAAATTAAAAAAAATTTCATAGTTGTACTCCGATTTAAAATTTATGGATTACAGATCCTTAAACTGTTCCTTTATTTCAAGAAAGTGTTCCAGATTTTCCATAAGAAGCGTAACAAGTTTTGGCTCAAAGTGTTTACCTTTCTCTTTTTCAAAAAGATTTAAAATATCTTTCATCTCCCATGCTTTTTTATAGACTCTATCACTTGCAAGTGCGTCAAAAACATCTGCAACGGCAGTAATACGACCAAAAATATGAATTTCTTCTCCAGCTTTTGCGTTTGGATATCCGCTTCCGTCCCACTTCTCATGATGTTCTCCCGCAACGATAGCAGCAGCTTTTAAGATTGGTTTTTTGGAGTGTTTAAGCATATCGTAACCCAATGAGGCATGCGTTTTCATTACTTCAAACTCTTCAGATGTGAGTTTGCGCGGTGCGTTTAAAATAGCATCCGCAATCCCTATTTTTCCTATGTCGTGCATGGGACTTGCCATCTGCAAAAGAGCCGCATCCTCTTGGCTCAAACCGTACAAAATAGCAAGTTTGTAGGAGTAGAGTGCTACTCGCTTAACATGATTTCCGGTCTCTTTTGAGCGTGTTTCCCCTATCTCGCCCATGGCGCAAATAACATCTCTTTGCATCTCTTCGATCTCTTTGTTGAGGGTTATGAGTTCTGTGACATCCGTAAAGTAAGCTAAAATAAGTTGCTCTTCTTGAATCTCTTTTATTTCAACTTGGTATGAGGTGCTTTTGTTTTCAAAAAATATGGTATCTTGCGTGTTTTTTGCAGCTACCTCTTTTGGATTTTTGATACTTAAAGACTCAAGAGAGGTGATTTCTAGAAGATCTTTATGTGATGCTTCATTGCGAAAAAGAATCGCGCCTTTTTCGTTAAAAATGAAAACAGGAGAGTTCCTGTGCTTTGGAAGAAGAGAGAGATAGTAATTTTTTAGACTATATTTTTGATTGAGATTGAAAAGTGCATAAATAAAACAAAATCTCTTTAGTGCTGTATAAAATATTACTAAGGCCATAACTGCCAAGGCATAGGAAGATTCATAAATTGAAAAAAACAGGATCAAAGATGCAATCGTAAAACGAATATTGGACTCTTTGTGGCTCATGTTGCAACTCGGTTTTTTAGACATGCGGTACTCCCCTTATTTAGAATTAAAAAAGTATATCATTTTTTATATGAGACAAATGTAATCAAGCTTACATACAGAGTTATAAATATCTGTTATGATATGTCAGTTTAAAATTGATTGAGGAGTGTACTATGAAGTGCAAACAGATATATATTGAGTTTTCCAGGTTGAGCGAGTATTTGAAATCATTTAGTTTGTTGTTAGCGCGTTTGGCGGTTGCTTACGGGTTTTATGAGCCTGCTATGATGAAGTGGGGTGATATAGCCTCTGTTTCCGGTTGGTTTGCGTCTATGGGCATACCGTTTCCAACGCTCAATGCTTATATGGCGGCAAGTACCGAGATAGTCGGTGTAATACTGCTTACTTTAGGGCTTTTGACACGGTTTATTTCACTGCCGCTTATCATCGTAATGATTGTTGCCATCGTAACCGTACACCTTCCAAACGGTTTTTCTGCAGGTGATAACGGCTATGAAATACCACTTTACTACATGTTATTTTTGCTTATCTTTGTATCGCATGGAGCAGGTAAATTTAGCCTTGACAGACTTTTTTTCGGTGAGAAGAGCTAAAATATGGAAGCACTCTTAGATTTTAAAGATGCGGTAAGCCAATTTCGTTTTCCGCTTCTTTTCTTTTTGCTTCAGGCTTCATTGATTGTTTTTGCTATTATCTCTCTTGTTCTGTTTATCTATGACAGATTTATTCAAAGAGAGGACCAATTACTTATCAACTACCCTCTCATAGGGCGTATGCGGTATCTTTTTTATCTCTTGCGTGATCCGATGAGACAATATTTCGGGGATGAGAAGTTTTATGAGTCTTTTGATAAAGTAAAATGGGTTTATGACTCCGCAGAGAGAAAAGCCGCGTACGCCTCTTTTTCTCCGGGACAACCACAAAAATCTGCACGGCTCTCCATTAAAAATGCCAACTGTGTGCTAAACACGGAGGATGTTAGCGAGGAGTTTGGGGTTACTTTTGGAGAAGATTCAAAGCACCCTTTTAAAGCTCATTCAGTTTTGGGTAGAAGCGCCATGAGTGACGGTGCGATTTCTCCGGAGGGAACACGCGCTTTTAGTAAAGGGGCTTATCTGGGAGGTTTTCCTATCAATACGGGAGAGGGAAGCCTTACCTCAAACTTCTTATATACACATTGCTACAATCCCAAAAACAGAGATTATCTTGATGTAATTGAGGGAACCTTTTTTGCCAAGAGTGTTTATCTGTTTGTGAAATTTCTGCTTAATGCTTCTGCTGCCGAGAAGGTATATAGGCATATGGTTATTTTATCAAGCGATGCAGAGAGCTATCTTTTTGATGAAGAGCATAAGGTGTGTTATCGTGTTAACTGGAGAGCACCCCTTGAAGCATTTCCAAAAGAGATACCATCGGATGTGCCCGATATCATTTTTCAAATCGGAAGCGGTCTTTACGGTGTTAGAGACGATAAAGGCAATTTTGATGAGCAGCGTTATATAAAAAGCATGCGATTCGCCCGGATGACGGAGATAAAAATGGCGCAGGGAGCCAAGCAGACGGGAGGAAAGCTTTTAGCAGACAAGGTAAGCGAATCCGTGGCTTATTACAGGGGAGTAGAGGCGCATAGAGATCTCTTTTCACCCAATCGGTTTCCCTATGGAAAAACTCTTGAAGAACTTTTTGATTTTATGGGCAGGCTCAAAGAGCTATCGGATAAGCCAGTGGGTGTGAAAATTGTTATCTCTTCAAAGGATACTTTTTTGGAGTATGCTTCTTTAATAAAAAAAAGAGTAGAGGAGGGTTCTAGAGCGTATCCGGATTTTATTACGATTGACGGGGGTGAGGGCGGAAGCGGTGCCGCACCTCTGGAGATGATGATGACGGTCGGAATGGTAATAGCAAAAGCACTCTATATAGCAGATATGGCACTCAAAGAAGCAGGCGTACGAGAAAAAGTTAAACTTATTGCGAGTGAAAAAGTGCTTACTCCCGATGATGCCATCGTTCTTTTTGGCATCGGTGCGGATTATGTAGGAATTGCCAGAGCCTTCATGATGAGTGCAGGATGTATTCGCGCACGTGAATGTTCGGGAGCACATGGACGGCACTGTCCCGTCGGACTTGCAACGCAAGACAAAAAGAAGAGAGCCTCTTTTTTGGTGGAGCAAAAAGCAAGAAATGTCGCCTCTTATCACGCGCAGATGATACACGGTATGCAGCAGCTTTTGGCGATTATGGGAGTAGATCACATATCAAAACTCAACAAATCACACCTTATCTTTAAAGACCATGCGGGAAAAACTTATATGAATGTAGATAACTATTTTGAAGAAATGTTAGTATAATAAAGTATGATTTTAAATACACGCAGAAATTTTTTCAAACAAAGTTTTTTAGGCGGAGCTGTTTTGCTCTTTGCCGGTTCCTCTTTGTACGGAGCAGCGGAACCTTTAAAAACTCTCACACTTGTTCAAGAAGATCTTTTTCCAAAAGCAAAAGAGCTCTATGTCGATACCACTTCTTATCTGCTGCTTATTTTAGACCATTCAAGAATTAGCACTTCACACAAAGAGTTTCTTCGCAATGGCGTTCAATGGCTTCATGAGGAGTCCCTAAAGCTTCACGGCAAGCTTTACTACAATCTTTCAGCACAAAAACGACAAGAGGTGTTGCAGGAGATTTCAGAGTATGGATGGGGCGAGTCATGGATAGAGGCTCTTTTGACTTACAGTATGGAAGCGCTGCGCAGTGACGCAGTTTACGGTGTAAACAAAAAAGATGCGGCGCAAAAGTGGCTTGGATTTAGTGCGGGTTTGCCGCATCCAAAAAGTGCGTATCTATGACGTACGATGTTTGCATCATCGGGAGCGGTGCAGGCGGCTCGCCTGTCGCTTATGAGCTGAGTCGCGCAGGTTTTAGTGTAGTTGTGCTTGAAAAAGGAAAAGAGTACAAAGAAGATGATTTTAACAAAGATGAGCTGGCGGTTTCGCGGCGCGAGCTTTTTACGCCCGACCTTAAAGATGAGCAGCATGTTATTTATGAACTAGACGAGAGTAAAGAGCGCAGAAGATATCTAGGAAGCGATTACCAATGGAGTTTTTGGAACGGCTCTATGGTGGGAGGATCATCAAACCTTATGAGCGGCTATTTCCACCGCATGAAGCCAAACGACTTTAAGCTTCTCTCGACTCATGGAGAGATAGAGGGCGCAAATGTGGCTGATTGGCCTCTCTCTTATGAAGAACTGGAGCCATACTACGAAAAAGTTGAGCGCATAGTCGGTGTTAGCGGGGAAGTGGTTGCACACTCTTTTTTAGAGCCCAGAAGCACCTCCCATTTTCCTTATGCAAAACTTGAAGAAAACGGAGTGACAAAGTGGTTTGACGCCGCATGTAAATCTCTTGACTTTGAGAGCATTCCGACTCCGCGGGCAATAATTCCACATGCGGCACTAAAGCGACATGGCTGCTCTTACTCTAACTTTTGCGGGAGTTACGGATGTGCAACGGGTGCAAAAGGGAGTGCCAGAGCTGCACTTCTTCAAAAGTGTGATGCAAGAGTTATTACCGAAGCGTTTGTATATAAGCTTGAGAGCGATGCGACAAAGGTTACAAAAGCACACTACTATGATAGCGACATGAAGACGCATGAAATTAGTGCTAAAATCTTTGTTTTAGCCGCACAAGCAATAGAGAGCTCACGTTTGCTCTTAAACTCAAAAAATCGTTTTTTCCCTTATGGTTTGGCAAACAACAATCATCAAGTAGGAAAAAATCTTATTTTCTCAGGCGGAGGAGCAGGGGAGGGGCGATTTCGTTTTGAAACGCTTACTCATGAGCAGCAAAAAGAGCTTATGGAGGTCGGTCTTTTCTTTAACCGCTCTTTGCAGCAGTGGTATGAGTATAAAAAGAGCAGTAAAAAAATAAAAGGCGGAACCATAGACTTTCTGTTTGAGCATCAAAATTTGGTTCCCCGCATAAAAAGAGCTTTTTATGATGAAGAGGGAAAAATTCTTTGGGGTAAGGCTCTTGAGCAAAAAATTCATAAAGAGCTTACGACTTCAAGAGTTTTGAATTTTGAAGTTTTTAATGACTGGCTTCCTACGGATGAGTGTTTTGTAGGTATTGAAGAGGAGGTTAAAGACAAGTACGGCATCCCTGTGGGCGCAATACATCTCTACAGCCATCCTCGTGATAGAGAAGTCGGTGACGATTTGGCAAAAAAAGCTGTGCAGGTGTTGGAGAAAATGGGAGCTACCGAGATAAACTACTCCATCTCCTCTGCTCCTCCGCCAAATCTTGTGGCAGGCGGCTGCAGATTTGGAGAGAATCCTAAAACATCCGTACTCGATAAAAACTGCAAAGCGCATGCATTAGATAACCTTTATGTTACGGATGCTAGTTTTATGCCTACGGGAGGAAGTGTGCCCTATACATGGACTATCTATGCGAACGCTTTTCGTATAGCAGATATTTTACGCAAAAGATTGGAGTCTTAAATTTATACTTATGTGACAAATATTACATACTCTTTACTTTTCTTCTGTAATAATAGTGAAATAATCTCATAAAAAGGAGAGAAGATGTGTATCCCACATGGAGCTATGGGCTCGGTAGATAATGGATATGTCAAAGAAGATAAACCTAAAAAAAGCATTAAGAGAGTTTCTCAAGAAGTTTTTGAAAAAGGCGATCCCAACTTTGTAGATGAGAGAGTAAAACCTTATGAACCTCAAAAGAAAAAGAAAGGATTGTTAGAGTCGCTTTTTTCCTCTTGAGTTGATAACTGTTTTTTAAAGAGGCATACCCTCTTTACCTTCTGCAAGAGAGCTTAAAAAGCTCTCCATGTCATACTTTACTCTGTATTCAGGGGTCATGATATGGATAAGAATATCACCCATATCGACAACAACCCAGTCACTGCTCTCATCAACGTTTACAAATTTTTCTGCAGGTTTTAGCTCATTTTTTAGATGGTCCAAAAGCGCTAGTGTATGTTTTGATCCAAGAGATGATGCGATGACCGCGTAATCGACAAAGTAGTTTTTCTCTCTTAGGTCAAAAACCTCTATGTTCTCCGCTTTGTTCTTATCTAAGACTTCGGTTATTTTTTCTATTCTGTTTTGCAACTGTTTTCCTTGTAAAAATTATATATCTCTTTTGCACACTTTTTTGGCAGTTTTGAGATCTCAATGCACTCTCTAAGATTGGTCGATGATATTTTTTCATCAACATCAAGTCTTAAAAACTGCTCTGGTATCTCAATATTGTCCCTTGGGACTACTATAAACGTCACCAGTTCTTTTAGCTCATCATATCTGTCCCATTTATGAAGCGAAAAGAGGTTGTCCGCACCTATTACAAGATATATTTTTCTATAGCTCTCTAAAAGGTGCTTAACGCTCTTGATTGATGAGACCGCTCTTTTTTGTAAAACTTCATACTCTGAAATTTCAACATTTTTATACTCTTTAAATATCTCTTTTAACCACTCTACTCTAAGAGAGGCAGGAGCATAAAAAGTTGACTTAAACGGATTTAGATAAGTCGGCATTACTATAACTTTTTCAATTTCTTTGAAATTTATCAAAGCCTTAACTATTGCCTCGTGACCGATATGCGGCGGGTCAAAAGAGCCGCCAAAAAGTGCGATTGTATCCATATTTAAAGCGAATTATAACTAAGTTTAGGTAAAATTGCCCAATTTTTATTTTATTAGGAAATATAATGGCACTAAAAATAGCAATTAACGGATTTGGTAGAATCGGTCGCTGTGTAGCTCGTATTGCTGCAACAAGAGATGATGTAGAGATCGTAGCAATAAACGACATGGCAAGTATAGATATGATGCTCTACCTTCTTAAAAACGACTCTGTTCATGGAACATTTAAGAGCGAAGTAGTGCAGATCGATAATGAGAACATTACTATTGACGGTAAAAATATAAGAGTTTTTAGTGACAGAGATCCAAAAAACTTAAAATTTGCCGAGTGCGGTGCAGATATGGTTTTGGAGTGTACGGGCGTGTTTTTGAGTAAAAAAGATGCTCAGATTCATATCGACAACGGCGTGAAGAAGGTTCTCTTCTCGGCCCCTGCAAAAGATGACACTCCTACGTTTGTTCTTGGCGTAAACGAGCATCTTTATGCTGGACAAAACATAGTCTCTAATGCTTCATGTACGACAAACTGTCTTGGTCCTATAGCTAAAGTACTTGATGATGCTTTTGGGATAGAAAAAGGTCTTATGACGACAATTCACTCATATACAAACGACCAAAATATTTTGGATGTGAAACACTCAAAAGATAAGCGCCGCGCACGTGCGGGAGCTATCAATATGATCCCGACAACTACCGGTGCTGCAAAGGCAATTGGTCTGGTTCTTCCTCAGCTTCAAGGTAAGCTTCACGGGCAGAGCGTTCGTGTTCCGACACCTAACGTCTCTATGGTTGACCTTAACGTTATCGTTAAGAAAAACACTACAAAAGAGGAAGTGACGGCTGTATTTAACAAAGCTGCAGATGGAGCTCTTAAAGGAATCATTCTTATAGACAAGGAGATGAGAGTCTCTCAAGATTTCGTCGGATGCGAGTACAGCTCTATAGTAGCAGAGGATCTTACTCAGGTAATTGACGGCAATATGGTCAAAGTTATGGCTTGGTACGACAATGAGTGGGGATACTCGACAAGACTTTTAGATATGGCTCTTCATATCAGTAAATAGGATAGAATTTGGAACTATTAAATATTAAGAATTTAGATTTAGCAGGCAAGAAAGTATTTATCAGATGCGATTTTAACGTGCCGATGGATGAGTTTGGAAATATATCAGACGACCGCCGTATACGCTCTGCTCTTGCTACCATAAACTACTGTCTCGATCAAGATTGTTCCGTTGTGCTCGGTTCTCATCTTGGACGTCCTGACGGACAGGTAGTTGAGAAATATTCACTGATTCCCGTAGCTAGAAGAATTCAGCATCTCCTAAAGAGAGAAGTTATCTTGGCAAAAGATGTGGTGGGTGAAGATGCGCTATCAAAAGCAGCGGCTCTGAGACAAGGAGAGGTTCTGCTTTTAGAGAATCTTCGTTATGAAGATGGTGAGACAAAGAACGACAAAGAGCTCTCAAAAAAACTCTCTTCTATGGCTGATTTTTACATAAACGACGCATTTGGAGTGAGCCATCGTGCCCACTCATCCGTTGAGGGAATAACACACTTTTTTGATAACAACCATAAAGCAGCGGGATTTTTGCTTCAAAAAGAGATACAGTTTTTTGGCAAACTGATACAAAACCCTGTACGTCCTTTTGCGGCAATAGTAGGCGGCTCAAAGGTTTCGGGCAAACTTGAAGCGCTTATCAACCTTCTGCCAAGAGTGGACAAGATCCTGATCGGCGGCGGTATGGCGTTTACGTTCTTAAAAAAGCTTGGGCACGATATAGGTGCTTCGCTTGTAGAAGATGACCTGCTCGAAGATGCAGGACACATTATGGATGAGGCAAAAAAACTTGGCGTAAAATTCTACCTGCCTGTGGATGTTGTTGCAGCAGAGAAGTTCGCGGAAGACTCTATTATAAAGATAACATCTTCTCAGGAGATCCCTGCTGGATGGATGGGTCTTGACATAGGACCTGCTACGGTCAGACTTTACAAAGAGGTATTAGGCGATGTTCAGACTGTTCTGTGGAACGGTCCTATGGGCGTTTATGAGATGGATAAATTTGCAAGAGGCTCAAATGAGATAGCTCACTTTGTAGCTGACAGCTATGCAACAACCGTTGTAGGCGGTGGTGATACGGCTGATCTGGTTCAGAGAATCGGCGTTGATGATGAGATGACATTTATCTCAACAGGCGGCGGAGCATCTCTGGAACTGCTTGAGGGTAAGATTTTACCGGGCGTAGCATCTTTGATGATAAAAGAGGATTAGAGTATGATAATTGCAGCAAATTTAAAAACAAATCTCACAAGAGAGAAAACTGCCAAATATATAGCAGAAGTAGAGAGTTTTTTAAGCAAAAACAGCATCTCTGAGGAAGTTTTTGTTTTTCCTGCAACATCAAGTCTAAATTCACATTCCGGAGCCGTGGTCGTAGGTGCTCAAAATGCATATCCTACAACAAACGGTGCATTTACGGGCGAGATCGGTTATGAGCAGTTAGAAGAGTTTGGCATAAAAACTATTCTTATCGGTCATAGCGAGAGAAGACATATAATCGGCGAGACTCAAGAGGAGCTTGTAAAAAAGTTCAACTTCTATAAAGAGCTTGGATTTAAGATCATCTACTGTGTTGGTGAGCCTTTAGAGATAAGAGAAGCAGGGTTTGATAGTATGATGGAGTATATATCTGCTCAGTATGAGGGGATAGATGCTTTATACGAAAACCTGATCGTAGCTTATGAGCCTGTTTGGGCGATAGGAACAGGACTTACTCCGACAAATGAAGATATTGTAGCGATACATGCAGAGCTGAAGAAAAAATCATCAGCTCCTCTTCTTTACGGCGGAAGTGTTAAGGTGACAAACGCGGCGGAAGTTTTGGCTCTTGATGGAGTTGACGGTGTTTTAGTAGGCAGTGCAGCGCTTTATGCGGAGCATTTTTGTACGATGTGCGAGTATGCGCAATCATTGAGTAAATAAAATAACAGGAGATATACATAATATGGTAATGAAGGGCAAAAGAGGTTTAATAGTAGGTTTGGCAAATGATAAATCAATTGCGTACGGGATAGCAAAATCGTGTCATGAGCAGGGTGCCGAGCTGGCATTTACATACTTAAACGATGCGCTTAAAAAGAGAGTTGAACCGTTGGCTGCATCTTTTGGCAGTGATAAAGTGTATGAGCTTGATGTATCAAACGAAGAGCATATGGCTAATATCGCTTCACTTGTAGAGAAAGATTTCGGCAAGATCGATTTCTTGGTTCACTCTGTTGCATTTGCTCCAAAAGAGGCATTAAGCGAACCTTTTATGAAAACTACAAAACAGGCTTTTCAAATTGCTATGGATATTTCAGTTTACTCTTTGATAGATCTGACAAACCGCTTAGAGTCTGTTTTAGCAGATGATGCTTCTGTATTGACACTTTCATATTTGGGCGGACCTAAATATATAGTAAATTACAATGTAATGGGCGTTGCAAAAGCGGCACTTGAATCAACTGTAAGATATATGGCAGTAGAGCTTGGAAAAAAAGGTCAGAGAGTTAACGCTATCTCGGCAGGACCGATCAGAACACTTGCAGCTGCGGGGATAGGTGACTTCAAGCAGATCCTTAATTGGAATGAGACAAATGCGCCGCTTAAGAGAAATGTGACGATCGAGCAGGTTGGCAACTCTGCAATGTATCTTTTAAGTGACCTGGCTTCAGGTGTTACGGGAGAAGTTCACTATGTAGACTCAGGATATAACATCATGGGTATGGCTGCTGCCGAGGAGAAGGATGGCAAAACTGTTCTCTCTTGGGATGCTAGATAACTGCAAACAAACATTTTAAAGTCTTAAGCTTCTTTGCTTTAGCCTTTAAAAGAACACTATTAAATTTTCTTCAATAAACTGCCTGATTTCTAATCTATTTTCTGTACTGCTTGCAACTTCAATTTTTGCAGATAAGGAGAGATCGGCTATTTAATGTAAGCGCAAAATCGATTTAAGATAGCGCCATATTCCTTTTTGGAATATGGTTTTTATAGCAGAATTAATTCTTACCTATTACAGGCATAGAACTTATCTTGTTTACGTGTGAATTCTTCTCATCTGTTATGTGAGTAGCGTTGTAAACAGACATTTTATCTACATACTCTTGCAGAGTAAATGCTCTATCCTCTTCCTTATATTTAGATTGTACCTCTTTTTGTCTCTCTACCTGCTGGGCAGTGAGCTCCTTTAAAACTACGCCTGTATCACTCTCTACAAGTTTTGCAGAGCCGTCCTCATTTGGGATGATTTTAACTTTTGTATCTCCGGTAGGAGCCTCAGTTCCTGCGACGATCGGTTCCCACTCATTCTTTAACCAGTTGTCCAGTGCTTGTTGCATATAGCCACTTTTTTTCTCTTTTTTCCCGGCAACGCTGTTTAGTGCTTGGTTCTGAGATGGGTTCGCACCATCCACTTTACTACATGCACTAAAGAGTGTAACTGCCAATATTGTCATAATTATGTTTTTCATAATGTAAGTATACAGAAAATAAATAACAATATGGCAAAAAATATTAGTTTATTGGTGTAAGTTAAACTTAATTTAAAGTTTTATATGACATTATGATGACAATATATTGACAAACTGTTGACAATATTAAAACTAGGAGAAACGAGATGAGATTAACAAAATTAAGTTTAATAGCAGCAATGCTAATAGGTTCAACTGCATTTGCAATTGAAAACACAAAAGTTTCTGGTGACGTAAAATTATTCTACGGAACAATGGATGCTGACAATACTACGGATTTAACAAATGATTTATCACAATCAACTGACGGTAAGACATCGTTTTTTGATGCTGATGGTGCTTATGGCGACCTTGCTGTTAACCTAGAGTTGACTACAGATCTTACTAAAGGTGTATCTGCAGGTGTAAAAGGTACTTTTATAACTACTTTAGGTTTAGAGAGCAACCTTGTAAGTAACACTTGGTCGAATGTTCACGGCGTAACAGGGAATACTCCTGCTGGCTTCTCTGGTGGTTATCAGTTAGATGACGCAATGTATATAGGTGAGCTATGGGTTGCAGGTTCTGCATTTGACACTACTCTAAAAGTAGGTCGTCAAGCACTTGATACTCCTTTAGCGTTTACTGAGACTTGGGGAATTGATGAAAATACTTTTGAAGCTGCAGTTGTAATCAACCAAAGCATTCCAGATACGACATTGGTAGGTGCATGGGTAGGTAAGTCAAACGGTTCTGCTGATGATGTTACTACTAATGTTACTATAAATGCTATTGACGCTGCACAGGCTGGCTATATGGCACAGGGTGGAAAGTTTAATACTTTTGCTCAAGACGGCGTTTATGTTGCAGGTCTTGTAAATAACTCAATCAAGCCATTGACAGTCTCTGCATGGTACTACAGCCTTCAGCAGATGGCAGAAGCATACTGGTTACAGGCTGATGTAAATATTGGTGGCATCCTAGCTGGTGCTCAATATGCTCAGATAGATACTACTAAATTAACTGATACTAACAAAGACGATGAGGCATTTGCAGTAATGTTAGGATATGAAGCTAAAGATGTAGCTACAGTAAAAGTTGCATACTCATCTGTTGATGAAGAAGGTACTATCGGTCTTGGAAATGTTGCAACGACTACAGGTCAGTCTAAGCTTTACACAGAGATGTGGTGGACTTACGGTGCTGTTTCTGCAACTGGTGCAGATTCTTATTCTATAACTGCAGAGGGAACTGTTGCAGGTATTGATCTGCTTGCAGGTTACTACTTTGCTGATATAGATGTTACTGGAACTGCAAATGATTCAGAAGTTACTGAGATAGCTCTAACTGCTACAAAATCATTTGGTCCATTGGACACTACTTTAGCAATTATTATGGATAATGAAGAAACTGCTACGACAGATTATGATACTAATCATCTTCAAGTTTATCTAACATACAATTTCTAATCACTGCCATACACCCTTTTATAAGCTCATCTTCCCCGACCTCCTTCCGGGGGAATGAGCCCTCCTCATCTTCTCCTTTCCTGTTTTGTGTGAAGATGAGTAGGTCTCATTTTGATCTTTTTTAGCTATAATTTTTTTCAATGAACAGATTAATTAAAAAAACGGCATATATACTTTTCATGCTTCTTCTTATCTCCGTTATCTCTTTTTTGGCGATCCATGCCGCGCCCAACAGCTTTTTTGGAGCAGGTGAATTAAACCCGAATATGACGGACGAGGCAATAGCCGCGCTAAAAGCCGTATACGGTCTTGACAAACCTCTGTCGCAGCAATATACAGACTGGGTTATAAACATCTTTAGCCTAAATTTCGGCATCTCTTTTGTAAGCGGTCAGGATGTAAGTGCCGAGATACTAAAGCGCCTCCCCGTAACATTAACTATGAATATAAGCGCGCTTGTTGCCGTATTTGTAATATCTCTCTATTTAGGTATAAAAGCGGCACTTAGTTATGAGAAAAAGAGTGACTACATCATTCGCCAGATATCTCTTGTATCGTTCTCTATGCCTTCGTTTTACCTGGCACTTCTTTTTATAATCTTTTTCTCTTTGACCTTGGGGTTGTTTCCTATCTCTGGTCTGCACTCCGTAGAGCCAAAAGAGGGAGTCGCTTACTATCTTGATATGGCGTGGCATCTGGTCTTGCCTGTAGGGGTTATGATATTTGTGGGGCTTGGAAGTATGATAATCTATATCCGCTCTCTCACGCTGGAGATACTAAAGAGCGACTACTACTACTTCGCACTCTCCCGCGGTTTGGGTAAAAAAGAGCTTCTTCGCTACTACATACTTCCAAATCTTCTGCCGCCGATAATCACTCTTTTGGGGCTCTCTTTGCCGGGGCTTATAGGCGGAAGTGTTATTTTGGAGTCTATTTTCGGGATAGAGGGGATGGGGCAGCTCTTTTATATGAGCGCTCTGAGCCGTGACTACCCTATAATAATGGGCACTTTGATGATAACGGCGTTCTTGACTCTTTTAGGCAATATGATAGCGGATATGCTCCTTTTGAAGCTAAATCCTTATATGTCAAGAGAGTAGTTGGCTAGTTAAACAGAGCCGCTAACGCGTCAACGCTCTCTTTTTGTTCGCTGCTGCTCTCACTGCCATCTTGCTCAGATTTGTCACTCTCTACAAGCTCTATATTTAGACCGCTAAGCATAGAAGCAAGACGTATATTTATACCGCCTTTACCGATAGCTTTTGATTTTTGATCACTTGAGAGCGTGATGATAGCTTTCTCGGCCTCACCGTTCTCATCTTTTACGATCTCAACCGCAGATATGATAGCAGGACTCATAATTCTTGATAGGAAAAGCTCAGGAATACTCGTATACTCTATACAATCTATATTTTCACCGATAAGCTCTTGGCTTACGGCATTGATACGGACACCTTTTACACCGACAGTCGCACCGACTGCATCAACTTGCGGGTGCATGCTTACAAGCGCTATTTTAGCTCTTTCACCGGGAATGCGCGCGCTCTTTTCTATAATAACCGTACCGTCTGCTATCTCAGGTACTTCAAGTGCCAAAAGCTCCTCTAGAAATTTTGGAGAGGTACGTGAGAGCTCAATTTGGATGCCGTTCTCTTTGTCCATATTTACACGTCTTACAACAGCTTTTAGATGGTCTCCAACTTTGAAAACTTCGCCTTTTATACGGCTTTTCATTGGAAGTACCGCACGGACTTCATCGACATCTATATATGTCGCGTTGTTGTTGTCCACTCTTGTTACTCTGCCGGTAACGAGTGTCCCGATCTTAGCTTTATACTTGTTAAAAATCTCATCTTCAATAAGTCTTTGAATATGGTACTCTATCTCACGGTGAAGTGATGAAGCGGCAGTTCTTCCGTACTCTTCCAAGTCATGCGGGATCTGAAGCTGATCGTCAAGTTCTACCTGATCGTCATACTCTCTAGCCTCTGTTATAGAGATATATGCAGGAGCCGTCTCTTCATCTTTTAATCTCTCGTCATCGTCTGCAACTACCGTTATTGTCTGAATAACATCAAGAGTTTTTGTCTGGCTGTTTATTACCGCTTCAAAGGCAAATTTTGAGTTTATGACTCTTTTTGCGGTTTGAATAAATGCTGTTTTTAGTGCCTCTTTTACCTTCTCAGGTTTAAGACCTTTTTCATGTGCTATTGCTTCAACTATATCTAGAATTTTTTCCATTACTCTGTCCTGTACAAAATTGTCTCATAAAAAACAGTGTTAAAAATATTTTTAGGGATTTCTTATGAAGAGTGTGATTGTACCAAAAATAGTCATAAAATTAGCTTTAATGCGATTTTTAGTAGAGTTTTACTATAATGCAAGAAAATATAGCATTGATATAAGGATAGATTATGGATTTAAAGTTTGCAAGAACAGATATTACGGTAAAACCTAAAAAAGCGGAACTAGAAAAGATAGAGGCTGCGTTAGAGAAGCAGGAGAGCGCAATCTTTTACTTTGACAGAGAAAATTCACACAAAGATCTTTTAGAGCTTCAGGACTATTTTGAGGCAAAAGGAAAAAGTTTTTATATGAACGAAGTTAAATACGGACTTGCAGATAACGAGTATATGTACCAAGTTCACATCATAAACTAAGAATCTTAAATGTCAAAAAAACTATTTATTGAAACATTAGGCTGTGCGATGAACTCTCGTGACAGCGAGCATATGATTGCCGCACTTAGAGAGAAAGAGGGTTATGAGACTACAGATGATCTAAAGAGTGCAGACCTTATTTTAATAAATACATGTTCGGTTAGAGAAAAACCCGTTGCAAAACTTTTCTCGGAGCTTGGAGTTTTTAACAAAAAGAGAAAAGAGGGTGCTAAGATAGGTGTTTGCGGCTGTACTGCATCGCATCTTGGCGAAGAGATAATTAAAAAAGCGCCCTATGTCAGTTTTGTACTGGGGGCTAGAAACGTCTCTAAAATAACGGAAGTCCTGCACAAGGACAGAGCCGTTGAGGTAGATATTAACTATGATGAGAGCGAATTTGCTTTTGACGAGTTTAGAACATCTCCATATAAAGCCTACATCAATATCTCCATCGGATGCGATAAATCTTGCACCTACTGCATAGTTCCAAAAACCCGTGGGGATGAGATATCGATCCCTACAGAGCTTATTTTGCGTGAGGCTAAAAGAGCGGCAGATGGCGGAGCAAAAGAGCTTTTTCTTCTTGGTCAGAACGTTAACAACTACGGGCGCCGATTTTCAGGCGAACATGAAAAAGTAAATTTTACAGAACTGCTTAGAAGACTAAGTAAAATAGAGGGTATTGAGAGAATCCGCTTTACCTCTCCGCATCCGTTTCATATGGATGATGAGTTTATAGAGGAGTTCGCTAAAAACCCTAAAATATGCAAATCTATGCATATGCCGCTTCAAAGCGGTTCATCTAAAGTGCTTAGCGATATGAAACGCGGCTACACAAAAGAGTGGTTTTTAAACCGTGTTGAAAAACTAAGAAGTGTATCTCCAGATGTCAGCATTTCAACAGATATTATCGTTGCTTTTCCCGGAGAGAGCGATGAGGACTTTGAAGATACTCTAGATGTTATGAGAAAGGTGAGATTTGATCAGATATTCTCGTTTAAGTACTCTCCTAGACCTGAGACGGAGGCTGAGCACTATACAAACGTAGTAGATGAAGATGTCGCGTCTCAGAGACTCACAACGCTTCAAAATCTCCATACGGAGATATTGGATGAAAAGAACAAAACACATCTGGGCAAGATATACAGAGTCTATTTTGAAGATCTTAATCAAGACTACTATGTAAGCGGACGAAGCGATAACAATATAGTCATAAAAGTAAAAGGTTCTGATGAGCTTCTGGGTGAGTTTAGAGATGTAAAGATCACTCAGATAGGAAGAACAATACTCAGTGGAGAAGTTGTTGGGTAAAAAGATCTTTCGCACATTAGCACTTTTGATCGTCCCCTTTGTGGCATCGCTCTTTATTAGGCTGATTTATCTGAGTAACAAAAAAAGATTCCACTCTCCAGAATCAATAAGCGACGAGCCGACGATCTTTGCATGTTGGCACGGAGAGCTTTTGATGCTTCCATACCTATACTCCAGATACAGAAAAACTCCCCACGCAAAAGTATTGATCTCAAGCCATTTTGACGGTATGCTTATCTCAAAAACCATAAAATATTTTGGGCTCGGAACTATAGAGGGCTCGACAAACAGAAATGCAACAAGAGTCTTGATGCAAGGAATAAGGGCGTTAAAGGATGGTTATGACATCGGTATTACGCCGGATGGACCAAAAGGACCGCGACATGAGGTCGCAGATGGTATAATAGCAATGGCGCAAAAAGCAAAAGCCAAAATAGTTCTGGTTGAGATGAAACCGACCAAGTTTTGGCAGCTTAATAGTTGGGACAAATTTACCATACCAAAACCATTTGGTACTTTGAACTACTACTCCACATCTCCGATAGATGTCAGTGATATGGATATGCAAGAGGCAAAAAAAGTGATGAAAGAGGGGCTTCTAAAACATGAAATCTAGATTGTTTATTCCGATAATCGCGCTTTTTTTGCTCTTTGTAATGGGAGCGTACTTTATAGTAAACCCATCATATGAGAAGTCGCTTAGAGCTAAGTATTACTACGAGACGGGTGAGTATAAAGAGGCATATACTCTTGCAAAAGAGGCTTTTAGTCTGGACCTCTACAACAGGATGGCAGCTACTGTTATGACTCAGTCTCAGACATCTTTGAAATATGTCTCCTATATAGACGATGCAAAAAAGTATATGAAGATCATAGATGAGATCGCTCGCAAAGAGAGCATCTCCGATGCGGATAAGGCAAAAATGAAGATGATGTGCGAGATCATGATAAGCGCATATATAAAACTGGCACCCAGCGTTGTAACAGACGATGAGTTGGTAGAGCAGGCTGCAGAGTACTACAATAAGTTTGAGAAGTTACTTGAAAAAATCAATAGAAGCTAAAAGAGGAGAGTTTCTTCTCTACTTGGAAGAGATAAGAGGCTACTCCGACCTTACCATCAAGAGCTACGATGAATCTTTAAAAGAGGCGTTTGCATATATTGAAGTTCTTCAGGAGGGTGGGCATACGCTTTTAAATCTTATGCCTTACCGCATAAAGATCTCTTCGCTAAATCCAAAGACGATCAGTAAAAAACTCAGTGCGATCCGCTCTTTTGCCGAATATTTGAACGACAACGGCACTAGGGTCATATTAAAGGCTGATGAGAGCGTCAAGGTGGCAAAAACTCTTCCAAAACCTATATCGCATAAGCATATCGTAGAAGCTATCTCACACTGCGATCTAAGAGATAAGCTTGTTGTAACACTTCTTTACACGCTCGGTCTTAGAATATCCGAACTGGCTTCATTGACGCTAGAAAATATCTCTGATAAATGGGTAAGAGTTATAGGAAAAGGTAATAAACAAAGAGATATCCCGCTTTTGGCAAATACTAAAGAGCTGCTTGACGAATATTTGAGTATAACAGCGCAAAAAAAGTTTGTTTTTGAGAAAAATGGCGAAAAATTAAGCCAAAACAGTCTAAGATATATAGTTACAAATGTCTTTAGAAGAGTCGGCTTAAAAGTCACTCCGCATCAGCTCAGGCACTCTTACGCATCGGGTCTTTTAAATGGCAGGGCTCCTATTGCCGATGTCAGCGAGCTGTTGGGACACTCATCTATGGCAACGACACAAATATATACGAAACTGGGTAGTGCATTGAAACAGGAAAACTACAACTCGGCTCATCCTCTTTGTGGAGCTAAAGAGTAATGATCGGTAAATTTTTAGAGACTTTATATACAAAAGTTTTTATAAATATCATTGTCGAAAATCTACAGACAGTCGTATATGTTGAGGTCTGCTCAAAAAAAGATGTGCTGCAGAGCACGCATAAAGTCTTTGAGACAACTACGATAAACTCCAAGATGTATGAGTTTGTCCGCTCATTTTTTAAAGAGACCCCTTTTTATTACATATCCGTACTCGATAAATCTTCAAATCAGGGGGCTGTTCCGACCTGTGCTCCAAGTGAGATGGAGAAGTATTGCGATATTAACTCATCGGAATATATCTGCTACTCGGACAAGTGGGCTTTTTACACCTCGGAGTACGATATAGAAGCTATAAAACATGAATACAGAAGTATCGGGCTAGATTATATCTTCTCCCCTTTTGCGATCATGGCTAACTTTTTTAAAGAGAAGATAGAGAGCAGCTTGTCTATGTTTGTCCTAGTCGAGGACAACTACCTCTCTTTTACCATATTTGACAACTCAAAACTACTCTACGCTGAGTATCTCGATATGCAGCATCATAAGGATGATGAAGATATGCTTATGGACTCCTCGCTTGATGAGGATGACGACTTTGGGATCGAGGGGATCGATCTTGAAGAGATTAGCAGTATGGATGATGACGACTCTTCAGGTTTTGATGATTTTACAAATATCGAAGATCTTGACAGCGGTGAAGATATGGATGAGTTTTCTGAGATACAGGAGATTGAAGAGAGGGTAGAGAGTGATGTTGATATTTCAAGCGACGGGTTTAATGAAGATTATCAGAGATTCTCACTAATACAAAGCGCACTTAACACCTTTTACAAAGACCCAAAATATGAGAGTCAGTTTATTGAGACCATCTATATAGCCGACGGCATAGGAACAAGTACCGAACTTAAAAGCTATCTTGAAGAGGAGATGTTCTTAAACGTATATGTAAGAAAGATAGATCTTGGCGCAGCACTCTCTGAGATGGCAAAGGCAGAGGCAAATGAGATATAGTTACATAAAGGCGAGAGAAAAAACGGTCTTTACAAAAGATATACAGCTGCTTTTTATGTTCTTTGGTGTTACTCTTTTTATGCTCTTTAGCACGTACGCTTTTTTAGTTTTTAAAGATTACAGATTTAAGAGCGAGATAGATGATATTGTCAAGCAAAAAGTTGAATTCCGCACAAATATATCAAATATGAATGCCCAGATCACAGTCGTAGAGAAACAGAGCCTCTTTTGCGAGAAGGTCTTTACCAAAAACAGCGTTTTAAAAGAGAGCATAAACAATCTCTTTGATCTCGTTCCAAGCAGAATAACGCTCTCTGAGGCAAAGATCATGCAAGACGGGCTCATTCTTTACGGTATTACGCCAAACAAGGATGTTTACAACTTTATGCTTCAAGCACCGCTTCGTTCTATCTTTCACAGAACATACAGCAGTTTTTATCCGGCCCAGAACGGCTGGCTTAGATTTGTCTCCACCAACTATATAGATGAAGAGGAGTTAAGCGGTGCAAATTAATTTCTCAAGACAAAATATATATTTGATGGCGATCACGCTCTTTTTGTTGCTGTTTGTTCTTATATTCTCTTTTGGAGTTCTGATTCCAGAGGGCAAAGAGTACAGGATGAAAAAAGCGGAGCTTAAAAAAGAGAATCTTGAACTGAAGCAGCTTAGCGATTTCTCGATCGAGAAAGAGGTTGTACTTCAAAAGTTACAAAGCGACAATCTGCATATCATAAAAGCATTTGCGACGGAGTTTAACCCAGAGAGATTTGAGAAGCAGCACAGAACTTTTTTCAGCACTTTAAGCGTCTCAAAAACCAGCAAGGCTGAAGAGGAAGAGGAGTTTAGTGTCTATGAAGTAAATACGACGTCCGAGATCAGCTCGCCTAAGAGTTTTTACAACTTCCTTGAGGCGGTAAATAAAAGCGACTGGATAATAGCTGTGAACTTTCCGATAAACTTCAAAAGAGAGGGTGAGATGATAAGCTCATCTTTTACTATGAAGGTTTATAACAACAAAGAGTCAAACGCCACTAAGCAGTAGTACTAAGAAGCTCTTTTACTTTTAAAAAAGCCCTTTGGTTTTTGTATAGATAGGGTCTGAGTTTTGGTTCTATCTTTAGAACTCTGCACTCATCTTTGAACTTCTCATCCATTTTGATGCTCTCTTGTTCGTACGGTGCTATAAATACTAATCCTCTATCCTGATTTACTATAAAACGTCTTCCGACAATAACCGTAGGAGTCTCTTTTAAGGCTTCCCGCTCGCTCGCACTTAGCATATAAAGGCGCGATTTTAGATATTTGTCGATAGTGAAAATATCGGCTCTTAGGTTATGTGAACTTCTAAAGTATGCAAAATCTACGATGCTATCAAGCTCTATCTCTTCAATAAGCTCTGCTCTGTCTTCATCGATGTAGTCAAAACTTTTTTTGATCCCGCTTAGATATTTTTCCAAAAGCGGCATAGAGTAGTTGTGTCTAAAGGAGTTTCTTTTTATATCCTCGTCAAGATTGCTCTCATCCTCAAAGTACTCTTTTTCGTTCGCATGCAAGTAGGCTAAGAGCTCTTTTTTGTCCAGGTGCAAAAGAGGGCGCACAAGAGTGTAAAAATCTCTCTTTTGAATGCTCTGCATTCCCGCGATCTCTGCACATCCCGCACCTTTGCAAAACTGCATTAGCATCCACTCAAATCTGTCTCCCAGATGGTGCGCCGTTAAAAGATTTTCGTAAGCATGTTTTTTAATCAGCTCTTCAAAAAATCCGTAGCGGATTTCCCTTGCTTTTGCTTCAAAGTTTCTCTCTATTTTCGGTGCCCTAAAAATGTAACATGTAAGGTTGTGCGTGCGAGCAAGTTCCTGCGCATAGGCGACTTCTTCTTTGCTCTGTTCCCTAATGCCGTAGTCAACAATTGCAATATCAAATGGAACTTTGTGTTTTAATAGAAGAAAAAAGAGAGCCGTAGAGTCCGCTCCGCCAGAGAAGGCTAGGAGGTTCTTTTTATCTTTAAGGTTTAGAAGAGTTTTGTCTTTAAGCATTATCTACTGTTGCGGTTAGTATGTCCCCGACAATGTCGGTGATCTTGGCTCTGTAAATCTTGCCAAACTCAAGCTCTTCATCGCCGGTTCTGTCATTTACATAAATTTCTCCGTCAATCTCAGGCGCCCAGATAAGCTCTTTTGCGCTTAGAAGATACTCATGCTCTTCGCTCTCGCCATCAATTACTATCTCAACCTCTTTGCCGATCTCGCCTTTGAGCGATTTTTCCATAACTTCAGCGGCAATTTCACCTAAGATCTCGGCTCTTTTGTTGATGATTTTTACAGGAATCTTCTCGCTCATCTCATGAGCCGTAGTGGTCTCTTCATCGGAGTAAGCAAAAACATTTATGCGGTCAAAACCGAAATTTGCGGCAAACTTACACATCTCTTCAAACATCTCATCCGTCTCGCCAGGGTGTCCGACAATAAAGCTTGTACGCATAAATGAGTTAGGAAGTGACTTCATAAACTCTAAAAGCTCCAAGGTCTCTTTTTTGCCAAAACCTCTCTTCATAATGCGAAGCATGTCGTTATTTATATGTTGGATAGGCATATCGAAGTAGTTGTGGAAGATATTGCTTTTTGCTATATTTTTTAGAAGCGCCATCGATGTTGTAGAGGGGTAAAGGTAGAGGATCCTAGCACTTTTTACACCATCAATGAGCTCAATCCTTTGGATAAGCAGGCTAAGTCCGTCTTTTACATTTTGGTCTCGCAAATATGAGCTGCTGTCTTGAGAGATAAATGAAAAATCATAGTAGCCTTTTGCTACAAGACCTTCAACCTCTTTTGCAATCGAGTCGAGAGTTCTTGAGTTTAGTTTGCCTTTGAAAGAGGGAATTGCGCAGAAGCTGCATGCTTGGTTACAGCCTTCTGAGAGTTTTATGTAAGCATGATAGGTTGAGCCTGTAACAACGCGCTCGGCACCGTCAATAAGATATACAGCCTCAGAAAATCTGCTCTTCTTCTCTTGCAGCAGTTCATCGATCTTATCATAATCACCAACACCGGTAAAGATGTCAACCTCTGGCATATCTTTTGCCAACTCCTCTTTGTACCTCTCGCTAAGACATCCCGCCATAACCAAAACAGAGTCCTCTTTTCGCGCGTCGTGAAGATTTAGCACCGTGTTTATCGATTCCTGTTTTGCAGCATCTATAAAACCGCAGGTGTTTACTATGATGACATCTGCATCTCCCTGATCATCGGTCAGCTCAAAGTTTTGAAGTTTGCCCATCATAACTTCGGTGTCAACCAGATTTTTTGTGCATCCAAGAGATACGATATGAAGTTTATTGCCCATTAATTCCACTTTTAAATATTTTTCGTATTATAGCTAAAGGTCTTGTAAAGCTCAATGTTTTTGTTTTTTTGTCACAGCTTTATTTAAGCATTTATTAATAAGGGGGGGGGGGTACACTCCTAGTTAATTTTAATTAAAAAAAGGAGTGTAAATGTCAAAAATTAAGCAAGAACATATTTTGAATCTTCTTATTACTTCAATTGCAATTTGTGCAAATGAAATACTGGGCGTATTTGTACAGGATGACTGGATTTCAGCAACAGCATTTGGAGCATTAAGCTTTGCAATGCTAATAGCTTATTTTATTATTGGGGATAAAAAATGAAAAAAATTATTCTCTCAACTTTCGTTGTTTCTAGTTTTTTATTTGCTGGTGATTTTACCAACTCTATCGGTATGGTATTTAAAGAGATTCCTTCAGGAAGCTTTCTAATGGGGACCGCAACGCCAAACTGCCCAAAAGACAATCCATATACTTCTCAAAATGAGTACGAAGATTGCATGAGTTACATTAAAAAAGAAACCCCACAACACAAAGTATTTGTTGATGGTTTTTATATGCAAGAGAGCGAAGTGACTCAAGGTCAATGGTATGAAGTGATGGGAGATAACCCTGCAAACTTTAAAACAGGTGATGCAAATATGCCGGTAGAACATGTAAGCTGGGATGATGCAAAAAAATTTATCAAAAAACTCAATGCCAAAGAGGGTACAGACAAATACCGCCTTCCAACTGAAGAAGAGTGGGAGTATGCAGCAAGAGCAGGAACAACCACAAAATGGTACTGTGGAGACAATGAGAGCTGTGTAAGTTCGATAGCAGTCACTGGTACATCTTCTCCAAAACCAGTAAAAAGCAAAAAACCAAATGCTTGGGGTCTGTATGATATGAGTGGCAATGTTTGGGAGTGGACAGATAGCTGTTGGAGAGATGACTACAACTCAGAAAAAAAGTGCGATAGGAAAGTTATCCGTGGTGGGAGCTGGACTGGCGACGCTTCCGCTACCTATTCAGCGTTTCGTGGCATCTTTATCCCAGATGTTGGTACCATAATCTTAGGTTTTCGACTCCTCAGGATGAAATAATTAAGCCTAAATTTAACTAAAGGAATCAAATGTTTAAAAAAGGCACAGCTGTTGAAGAGGTATCTGAGTTTTTGAGAGAAAAAATCAGAAAAGCAGGTGTAAAATCAAAAATTACGATTATAGATGCTTATTTTTTTAGTAACAGCAGCTATAGTATTACTAATTTGTTGAAAAATATTCTAGAGCCATTTAAAAATACGATATCAACAATTGAAATAATAACAGTTGAATCCAAGATAAATAATAGTAATTATGAACGATTTAAGCGTGACTTTTCAAATTATGATATAAAAGTGTTTCAAAGTGATGATTTTCATGATAGGTTTTGGATTATTGATGATTCACAAGCTTTTATAGTCGGGGCTTCAATAAATGGCATTGGAAAAAAGCATTTTTTTGTTCAAGATGATTATTTAACACAAAAAGATAGTGATGAATTATTGAGTTTATATAAAGGGGAAGAGCTATAATGAAAAAACTATCAAGGTTAATTCTAGCTGTTACCCTTACAGTTTCTTCTTTAGCTGCCGATGAGGTTAGAAAAACAGTATATATCGGTGTTACAACTGCTTCTATAGAAAATGAGAGCATGACCGAGGGAGTATTTGGATTTGGGGTGGATAAAATCTATAGCAGCTGCATGCTTTGGGGGCTTCATAGCGAGTACAGTTTTGGCAAACTCTCTGATGATGCCACAAATAAAAATGACATGGTAGCTACCATAGAGTTAGATTTAAAAGCTGGTTTTGTTCCCTTTAGAGGCTTTTCTGTGTATGCTTTAGTGGCAGGGGCAGGGCAGTACATAGAGAATGATGGTGCTTATGGTTTTGGGTATGGTGCAGGGATGGACTATGCGCTGAGTGAGAGCATTATTTTTGATGTGAGATACAAAACTTACAGTATGAAAAGCACTCTGCTAGACTACGACTACGACAAAGCCGTTGCTTCTTTGAGATATAAGTTTTAAAAAAAACTTTAGATAGTTGCGAGCTCAAAGATTGCAAAGCTAAAGGTGCCATAAAGTATAATTTCGACATGAAGATATATGATGTTTTAATACTCGGTGCAGGTGCCAGCGGACTTATGTGCGCCTCAAATTTGGACAAAAAACTAAGCGTTGCAATTGTAGATGGCAACAGTAAAATAGCCCAAAAGATAAAAATCTCAGGCGGCTCAAAATGTAATATTACGAACACTCAGCTAAGCAGAGATAATTACGACGGCGACAAAGAGTTTATATTTAATGTTTTTGAGACCTTTTCAAGAGATGACCTGCTTGAATATCTGCATAAAAACGATCTTGAACCCGTAGTGAGAAAAAAGCGCTACTACTTCTGCAAAGACTCATCAGACGAGATCATAAACATCTTTAAAAAACATACAAAAAATGTGGATCTTTTTTTAAACAGTGAGATCTTATGGGTAAAAAAAGAGGGTGATATTTTTGAAGTAAAAACTCTCAAAGAGCACTTTAGAGCCAAAAAAGTAGTCGTGGCAACTGGTGGCAAAAGCTATAAAAATCTAGGTGCAAGTGATATCGGTCTTGAAATCGCAAAGAGTTTTGGCATAAAAGTAAAAGAGTTTTCTCCCGCACTTGTCGGGCTTACCGTTCAAAAAGAGCAGTTTTGGATGAAAGAGCTAAGCGGGCTTAGCTGTTATGCTAATATAAAAGTTGATGGCAAAATCCTAAAAGAGGAGCTTCTTTTTGCTCACAAAGGCATAAGCGGTCCCGTAGTTCTCTCAGCATCGCTCTACTGGCAAAAGGGAAATATTTCGATTGATTTTCTTCCCGATAATAATATTTTAGAGCTTATCAAGGGGAGTAAAAAACAGCTAAGTTCAGTTATACCGCTTCCAAAAAGACTCTCAAAAGCACTTTTAGAAGCCCTTGATATAGAAGATATTGAGTGCAAAAAGGTCACAAATGAGATAAAAGAGAAGTTAGTTCGTATTCACGATTATGAGTTCGCGCCTGCTGGAAATTTCGGTTTTTCAAAAGCTGAAGTATGCCGCGGCGGAGTCTTGAGTGAAGAGCTAAATCCATACACAATGGAAGCACTGGATGTAAAAGGACTCTATTTTATTGGCGAAGTCGTTGATGTAACTGGTGAGCTTGGCGGATACAATTTTCAATGGGCGTTTAGCAGCGGATATGTATGTGCAAAAGGGATAAGTGAAAGTTAGAAGTATTGAGAAAATTACTGAATATGACGCACTCACGGAAGAAATATCAAGCATTACAGCCTCATCAAATTTTGTCCACAATTTAATGATATATTTTAAAAATTACATCCAGACATAAAGCTGTCCGAACTCTCCTCTATACTTCTCCTATAACTATTTTATAGGAGCATAAAATGCCAAAACAAACATCCTCTTTTATTACAAATTATAAACCAACAGACTTCATTGATGCAGAGCTGGTTGAGAAAGCTTCGTTGTGGATACTGCGTATTATTATGAAAACACATGGATACAGAGAGTTTATGGATGAAAAGGGAAGCTTTGACTATAACTCTAAAGAGATATGCTATTTTTTAGGTTTAGAAAAATATGCTGTTATGGATGAAGAGCAGTACACTCGTACCGAAGTGCTTGGCATCTTATCTAAAAAACTCCAAAGCTTAGAGAAGCGCAAGAAATTTAATTCTTTGAGTGTTTTAAGTAGAAATATTAAACGCATAGCTAATCTTGCAGGTCTTAATAGCGCAGAAGAGAGAGTGCTTGAGTTTAGCGTATTGATAAGACGTTACGAGATACTTGAAAAAGGGGTTAGACTTCTTGGCAATGAGCTAAACTCTTTGCAAACAAAGCGCATCTTAAGTACTGTTTTAGATATTGAAAAAGATGAGATTGATGCAATGTTCGCATCCACTTCAAAGTTCTCAAAATCTTCATTGCTGCTTTTAGACAAAAGAAACAACTACTCTCTTGATATAAAACTGGATTTGCTCAGTGATGAGTTTTGCGAAAATCTTTTATCTCTTGATGAGGATGTTGAGAACTTAATACAAGATGTTGTGAAGCCTTGTCAAAAAAGTGATTTGGATATACAAAATTACCACCATATCAAATTTGATTTGGACTTAATGCTCTCACACCTAGAACATGCCCTACAAAGCAAACAAAAAGGTGTCAATATCCTTTTATACGGGCTCCCGGGAACCGGAAAAACAGAACTTGCAAAAGTGGTAGCCCAAAAACTAGAAGCAAAAATCTATGAAGTTAGCTATACAGATAATGAACAAGAGCCAATCGATGGCAAGCAGCGACTAAAAGCTTACAAAAGCGCACAAGCGCTCTTGAGCAATGAGAATACACTGCTTATGTATGATGAAGCCGAAGATATATTTGAGAACAGCGGCGGTTTCTTTTTTGCGCCACCGCAAAGACAGAAAGATAAAGCGTGGATAAATCGTATACTAGAGTCCAACACTATCCCTACTATTTGGATTACAAACAACGTTGAGAGCGTAGATGGTGCTATTGTGAGACGCTTTGATATGAGCATAGAGATTCCCATTCCTCCGAAAAAAACAAGAGTAGAGATAATTAAAAAATACAGCCAAAATATTTTGGATGAAAAAACGCTCCAGATGTTAGCGGCAAATGAAGATATTTCTCCTGCACTAATCTCAAGCGCGACAAAGGTTGTCGGCAATTTGCAAAACAGTGACCAAGCCGAAGCATTTACGCACCTGCTTAACAACACCCTAAAAGCACAAGGATACAGTGAGATAAATAAGAACAGCGGAGTATCGCTTCCAAGCAACTATAACCCTGCATTTATCAACACGACAACAGACTTAAATGCACTTGCATCAGGCATCAAAGAGAATAAAAATGCGCGTCTATGTCTTTACGGACCTGCCGGAACAGGTAAAAGCGCTTTTGGAAAATATATAGCAGAGGTCATAGAACAGCCCGTTCTTTTAAAAAAAGGAAGTGATTTAATCTCAAAATGGGTCGGTGGAACCGAACAAAACATAGCAAGAGCGTTTCAAGAGGCAAAAGATGAAAATGCAGTTCTTATCTTTGATGAAGTAGATACTTTTCTAAGTGATAGAGAAAATGCTAAAGCCTCATGGGAAGTAACTCAAGTCAACGAGATGCTTGTGCAGATGGAAAACTTTGAAGGGGTGTTTATTGCCACAACAAATCTGATGGACAATCTTGACCGAGCAAGTCTAAGACGCTTTGATCTAAAACTTGAATTTAGCTATTTGCAACCAAAACAGGCATGGGAGATATTCTGCTCCTACGCAAAAGAGCTGAGACTCACCAAACCTCAGATGAGCTTTAAAAGCCAAATAGGTTATTTGCGTTATCTAACTCCCGGCGATTTTGCGGCGGTAATACGTCAAAACAGGTTTAGACCTATAAAAGATGTTGAAAGTTTTATAGAAAGACTTAAAGAAGAGGTCGCTGTTAAAAATGCAGTTGGGAAAACGATGGGGTTTTTGTAAAGTGAGCTGTGCTGAAGGTAGAAAATGTGAATGAAGAAGATATATTAAACGAGATTGTGGCCAATCCTTTTATAACAGAAGAAGGCGATGAGAGATATCTAACAGACAAAGACTTTATGCTTTATGCTTGCAAGAATCATGGTTGGATATTTGAATATGCAGGTGTAGAGTTAAAAACCGATAAAGAGTTTTTGCTTGAAATTATGAAACATTCCTCTTCATGCTTTCGATGGATAAGTAGAGCGTTGAAAAGAGATAAACAATTTGTGCTAAAAGCAGTAAAAACAAACGGTTTGATTTTAGAGCACACTCTTAAAAAATCAAAAATGGATAGAGAAATTGTATTTGAAGCAGTTAAAGAAAATGGTAATGCTTTGCTGTTCGTTCATAAAAAATTTTTATCTGACAGGGAAATAGTTCTAGAGGCGGTAAAAAATACTATTAGTTCTTCATATTTTTTAGCTAATCTATCTTGTCCAAGTGTTACAGTTTCATATGTAAAGTATACTCAGTCGTTAAGTGTAGCTTGTGAAAAGTTGAGAGCTGATAGAGATATCGTATTGGAAGCTGTCAAAAGTGATGCCTGCGCTTTAGAATATGCCAGTGATGAATTAAGAGACGACATAGAAGTTGTATTTGAAGCAGTTAAGAAGGATGGAAGTACTTTAGAATATGCCAGTGATAGATTAAAGGCCAATAAAGAGTTGATTCTTAAAGCAAGTAAAACAACTGAGACCAGTGTAGAGCCTTTAGGTCATGAGTTTCTAAAAGATTTAAGGGATGCTTGCTCGTTAAAATACGCAAGCGAGCATATGAGAGCTGATAAGAAAATCGTATTGGCTGCCGTATCTAAGAATGCTATTGTTTTGCAATATGCCAGCGAAGAATTGAAAGCGGATAAAGAGGTCGTATTAAAGGCTGTTAAAAACAATGGTCTGGCTTTACAATATGCAAGTGAAACATTACGAGCTGACAAAAATATTATCGATATAGCCGTTAAAAATAACATATTAGCAAAACGATTTATTTTTGGTATGTCACCGATACTAGCAAAAAAAATAAAATGAAATAGTATGTTTTAGCTATAATGAAAAAAACTTTAGGGACATCTTTAAATGCAAGTAAAAAAAGAAGTTAGTATGCAAAACAGTCTTGACGAACTTTATGTTAGTGTATTAAATAAAGAAAAACTAAATAAAGACTTTGGAGATGATACTGGTGTACTTTCTGCCCCATTTTTAATTAATGTGCCACAATCATATGCAACAGCAAATAAAAAGGTTTTATATATTGGTAAAGAAACTAATATTTGGTGGGGTAAATTAAAGCATTTTGTTGATTATGATGACTCAATCGATATTTTAAAACAAAGATACACCGCTGAATTTGAAGGAGGGTCTGTAACGCAGTCAAAAGATCCTCTTGGAAAACCAAAAGAGTATACAAAAGAAGACTGGAAGAATAATGCATTTTTTTCTAAATATAAATACTTTCGAGAGAATATAGTAGGGGCTTCAGTCCTTTGGACAAATCTTTTAAAAATGGATGATGGAGGCAAAGGCTATGCCAAAAACTCGATTCATAACCAAAAAGTTAAAGAATATTCAAAAAATCTTCTCTTACAAGAGATAGAGATTTTAAAACCTGATATTATAATTTTTGTAACAGCGACCTCTACAAATTTAAAAAAGTATGACGATGCAATAAAAAATGCATTTGATAATAATTTTCAAAATTCAAAAGTTTGTGAACCAAAACGATTGTGGATCTTTGAATACAAAGGGATCAAATGTTACAGAACAGTCCATCCGCTCAGCCATCAATTTAGAAAACTAGAACGAGATTACTATAAAGAGATAGCGGAAGATATTAACAATGGATTTCCTCTGTTTAAACCATAGACCATAAGTGAGTTGAATAAATACAAATAAAAATACTACACACTACTGATTTGTATTTTAATAAAGATTGGTTTGATTGACTATCAAAAATTTCAAATGTATATAGTGACGATACTATCAAAACAATAAATGGCATATATAAATTTGAGTAAACTTTACCAGACATAAAGCTGTCCATATAAACCATTACACTTCTAAATAAACTTAGGAGTCAAAAATGGATAAAGTTAATATAAAATACATAGCGGATGAGCTAGGAGTAAGCACTAAAGAGGTGTTTAATAGAGCTGTTTTAATGTCTATGGATGTTAAATCTATAAGAAGTGCTGTTTCACTTGAAGATGCACAAAAGATATTTGATGCAATAATGCATAACGAACAATTTGATAGCATAGACAGTTTATTTTATAAAAATAAAAATCTTACTGTCTATTTATCTGATAATAGCATTGATATAAATTTTCTAAATAATATATCATTACCATACACAGACCAAGCGATAGATAACCTCTTATTATTCAGTTACAACTTCTCCGACGATAGACTTCAAGAACTATACTCCATGTCCCTAGAAAAATTGAATATTGAAAAGTATTTAAAAAATAAATTTAACGACAGTGATTTTAAAAATTTAGCAGAGAGTATTAGAAGCTTTTCTAATGATTTTGAGATAGATTTCATTGATAATAAACCACTTGACAATCTCAAGTTATATTGTAAAAAATTCAAGCCTCAGCTAATATCTATAGAAGGAATTGATTTTTTGGCTATCGAAAAGAACAATTTTGAAATTTTTAATATTGTTAAGGAGATGACACTACTTGGTATAAAATTTGAATTGAGCATAGTTAATGCAAGGATAAACAAAAAAGAGATATTTAGAAATAAACTTAATACTCTTTTTTAGACCGTTTGCTTATTTTGTAAAAGTGTTTTAAATAAATATCAAAGTATGTAAGTGATAGTATGTACATGATTTGCAATAAAAAGGCGGACAAATATGTTTGATATGAATAATGTTATGGACACAAAAAATAAAGATGTTCAAAAGACACATAAGTTCTTTCAAGATTTTTTCAATGCTTTTGCTAAAGAGACAATAAATTTTTACGAGCATTGGGGAATGCTGCCTTTTACATACAAGGAAAAGCAATTAAATTCAGTTGTAACGCCAGCGATATATAAAATAACAAACAACGTATGGCTTGAACAACCGTTTAAAGCTCGTGGGAAACAGAGATTTTTAGATATAGCAACAGTTCATGGAGATAGTATTTATTTGATTGAACTAAAGCATTCGTGGAATAGTAAAAAAGAAGACATTACTAAGAATACTGATGAGGAATGGGAAGTAGCTATCGAGCAAATTGCTGATTTAAAGCGAAACACGGTAAAACAATTTGTGAATCATAAAGATTTTAATATTTTCAGAATCGCATTAATGGTAATGCCTACTTACCTTACCAATGATTTAAATCATGGTGTTTTGGAAGAATCTTCACAACAATATGCTGAGAAAATTTTTAACAAGTATCAAGAATATCGATCTGAAAAGTACCGTGCAAATTATGTTTCAACATGGAAGGTTGAAGAGTGTATTAAATATATCCATGAATATGATCGAGGAAAACAAATTTTCCCATTCATCTCATTTATAGCAAGGATTGAACAGATTTTTGATTAACAAGAGTAGCTAATTCATTATATGATTATTGAACATTATTAGCCGCCACAAGAGATATTTTCTCAAAGCCGGCAATGAGAATAGTCACACGAATAAAATCAACAGGCAATGTCTCATCGGCTGTTGTGCCGAAGATTATATCAGCTGAATCGCTTGCTTCACTACTGACAATGTGCATTGCATCCATGATTTTTATAAAATAAAATTCCGGATGCATCGTAAAATGAACAAGAATTCCCGAAGCATCTTCAATGGATGTGTCACAATTTTTAGCAAACTCGATTGCGCTTGTAATTGATTCGTATGCGGCTTCCTCTCCTTGTGATTCACCAATCCCCACAAAAGCCATTCCACTATTTGACATAATGCTTTGTAAATCTTCAATATTAATGTTGATATCATTTTGGCTATTGGCAGACAATGTGCCGATGATCCCTGTAATTGTCTGAGTAATCACGCCATCTGCAATTTTGAAGATCTCTGAATTATTTAGTTTACGATCAATTGTAGAAAAGATTTTATCGTTTGAAATAATGACTACACAATCTGCTTCTTTTTTAACTTTTGCAAGAGACTCTTGCGCAACAACATGACGCTTTTTCTTTTCAAAAACAAAAGGTTTAGTAGTAACCAAGATTGTCAATGCGCCAGCATGTTTAGCAAATTTAGCAATTTCAGGAACTGCCGCATACCCCGTTTGCCCGCCTAGACCACCTGTGATAAAAACAATATCTGCACCCTCTAATGTATTTATGATATTTTTATAATCATCATCTGAATTGATTGTAATAAATTCAATATTTGTGCCTTGTGTCTTTATCATACTCTCGACAACATGGCTGCCGCTTTTTCCAAAGCCTACTACAACTATTCGATTTTTTTGAATCTCTTCCGATTTGTTTGAAATAAATGGTCCCATAGTAACCCTCCTAATGTTAATATAGCAGAGTCTATCGTTGTCATACGACATCTTTATGTCTGTTTGTTGAACTTGATTTCATAAAAGAAGGGTGCGTGATAAACTATTAATAATTGATAAATAGCTTATATAGTGAAACGATTATAATATTAAGTAGCTCAGATGTTATCAGTGAAAGAGAATTTCCAAGGCATTATAATCAGAGCGTATTGAATGGAAAAAAGTAAACCAGACATAAAGATGTCATTAAAAAGAGTATAAATTTAAAAGTTCTAAGATTCATAAAGTTATAATCAGTTTATTTTGAACAATTTACATACAAAGAATGGCAATGGCATACAAACATGATTACGACAAGATACTTACGAGGCTCTCATATATTCTCTCAAGATTAAATGACGGAGAGGCGCTTTCGGTTAAGGATCTCGCAAAAGAGTTCAACACCAGTGAGAGAACGGTGCAGAGGGATTTCAACGAGCGACTGGTCTCTTTTCCAATCTTTCAAGACGGCAAAAAGTGGAAAATGCAAGAGGGGTTCAGGGTTGAGAAAACCAAGTCTTTGGAAGATGAGATAGTTTTAGACATCATAGAGAAGATCACTGAGGGCATAGGCGGCAAGTTTGCATCAAAATCTCACAAGCTGCTCTCAAAGATAAAAAACCAAGATTTCAATCCAATCTATGCAAAGTTAAACATCGAAGATATCAGCGACAAGTTCGGTGAGATACAGATCATTGAGGGTGCTATAAAAGCAAAAAAAGAGATAGAGTGCTCTTATGATGATGAGCGGCACGATATTTTCAAGGTAGCTCTCAAGCCTCTTAAGATTGTAAACTTTGAGGGGTTCTGGTATCTGGTTGCACTCCAAGATGATGTGCTTAAGAAGTACTACCTAAAAAACATATCCAATGTAAAAGCGACCGATACTGCTTTTTCTACCGATGCAAAGCTTGAAAATCTGCTTGATAGCTCCATATCTGTATGGTTCCAAAAAGATGTAGAGCCGTTTGAAGTTAAGATTTATGCCAACAAGATTGCCGCAAAGTACTTTCAAAGAAGACCGCTTCCGACACAGTCCATTGAGTCGCTTCACAAAGACGGAACAATGGAGTTTGTAGTAAAGATAACGCATGAGATGGAGATACTTCCCATCATCAAATATTGGCTGCCGCACATGAGAGTCATAGAGCCTGAGTGGATACAGGAGATGATAGATGAGGATATTAATTGGTATTTAAATAATCAGACATAATCTTGCCATTAACACTATTAGTATAGTAGATATTTAAAACAAAGGATTCAAAAATGAATTTTGCAGAGCGTAGAAAGCCTACAATTTGGTTATTAGAAAAAATTAAAAATAATCTATTGAAAACAGGACTATTAATATTCCTAAAATGGAATGTTTAAAGATATCAATATAAGGTAAAAAAATGCGAACATTAAAAAAAGATCTTAAAGAGTTATATTCTGGCAATAGCTTAGATGAAATTATAAATAAATTAGGTGACATTGAACATATAGAAGATTTACTTGTAAGGTTTTGTAAAGATGGTAATGAACATATAGCTCGAAGATTAGTTGACATGGCATTAAAAAAATCAAACAGTTTAGATAATTATGTACGGTTTGTAGATTATATAGCTAAAGAAAGATTGATGGGCGATAAAGATTGGGCTCTTGCAATATATGATATAGCATTTGATAAAGATAAAAATTATCAAAACAATGAAATATTATGTAAATCAATTTCATATCCTATCTTTTTAAAAGATCAAGAATGGGAAGAAGAGATATATAAATATGTTTTGGGCAAAGCTAAATATTCTCTTATATATGCAAATTTAGCAGAGTCAATTGCATTACAAAATGCTTTAAATAATAAAGAGTGGGCTAAAGAGATATTGACAATAGCATTATCAAAAGCAACTGATGATTTTGAATATGCAGGTATAGCTAAAGTTATAGCATCAAAAGACTCTTATAATGATGAGAAATGGGCAAGAGACATATATAAAGTAGCTTTACAAAAAAATGAAAACTTAAATCAACTTACGCGTATAGCAGGATCAATAGCATCTTCCAGGTATATAAATGATAAAAAATGGGCAAAAGAGATATATGAATCAGCTTTCTTGGGTATAACAAATTCATCTGAAGAGGAATATCATAAAGTTTTTTTATATTCAGAATTAGCCAAATCAGTGGCATTGGAAGAAACATTAAATGATAAAGAATGGGCAAAAAAGATATATGAAACTGCAATAAACCTAGTTCCTGAAGAAGACGGTATGCACGGAGTATTGCAAACTAGGATGGCTGAAATATCTTTAGTGAACGCTAAAGATATATGTGAAGATCTATTAAAGAGGGCCAAATATTTATTTGATTACATAAATGCTGCAGAGAGGATAATAAGTGAAGAGACATTAAATGATAGAGAATGGGCAAAAGATGTTTATAAGCAAGCTCTATTGAGAGTTGATGACATTAGGGGCTACATTAGTTTAGCAAATTCAGTCTCAGATTATTTAAATGATGAAAAATTTCTAATAGAGATATATGAACTTGCGGTAAAGAAATCTGATAGTGAATACTCTTATCAAGAAATTGCAGAATTTGCTTCAATGTGTTTAACTGACAAAACGTGGCCAAAACAATTATATGCAAAAGCTATTTTTAAAGCAGATGAAAATAATGAGCCGGCAAACACAATAATAAAATGGAAAAAAAAATACAAGAGAATATTTAAAGAAGAATATATAGCTCCACCACCTTCTAAAGCAAAAATAGCTCAAGATGCGAGAAAAGATGAAATTATCAGCGAGCTTAAAAAATATTATTTTGACGAAGATTTAGAAGATTTAATAGACGATGTTATAAATGCTGATTGTTTCACCTCGTTTATAAATAGTGTCTCTGAACATCAAGAGTTAGTTAAAATGACAATCAATATGTTATTAAATCAACCTAACAATGATTCTATGTCATATACTGAATATGCAGAGTATGCATATGAATTTTTGCATGATGAAAAGTGGTCAAAAGAACTAATAAAGGTAGCTTTAAAGCAACTCGAAGAAGATACTGAAAATTCAAATAATTTTTTAATAAGGTCTTGTGTAAATATATCCGAAAGTATTCTTAATCTATTTAAAGATAAAAAGTGGGCAAAGGAAGTATATGAGCTTGGTGTAAAAATGGCCTCTGATTATGATGAGTACTGCATGATAGCAGATTCAATATCAGATGAGAAATATTTAAATGATAGAGAATTAGCAAAAGACATATATAAACTTGCAGTAAAGAAGGCTCAAACAGTAAATGAGCATATAGTCTTAGCCCGATATATTATAAAATTTGATAAAAAATGGGCAGCTGAAATTATAAAAGAGTTTATTAAAACTATTAATGAATACGAAAGCTACATATCAATTTCAGAAGCAATATTGGAAGTATTTGAAGATGAAAAGTGGGGAAAAGAAATTCATCAGCTAGGTATTGACTTAGCAGTAAATAATAATGAAGACGAAGAAGTTCTCAAATACATACAGAAAGAATGGAACAAACAGTTAAAAATGTAATAACTTATGAGAATATGAATATAGCTACTTAAACCATCCTATAAAGAATAGCTTAAACCAATAGCTATTTTTTATAGACATAGATAATGTGTTTCATTATTTGAGTATTTAAAAAGTATAAATGCTCAGATGATCAAATACAAAGATATAACCACTA
>NZ_SZPX01000009.1 GCF_005217605.1 Sulfurimonas crateris
CCCCATTCCGAACCCAGAAGCTAAGCCTCTCATCGCTGATAATACTGCATCTTTCAGGTGTGGAAACGTAGGTCGCTGCCTAGTTGGTCATTTCTTCTACTAACTTATTTAATCAATCTAAATTATTCAATCAAATCTTTTAATCAGTTATTAACGACTTTTCAATACTCCATCTATGCTCAATAGTGTCCATATTTACTCTTTTCAACCTATTTAAAAAATACTCTCTTGCGACCTCTTTTGCACCTAAGCTTTTGAGATGCTCTGTCGGTACCTGACAATCTATAAAGTCATAGCCCCAAAATTTTAGATGTTTTACTAAAACTACGTAAGCAGATTTTGATGCATCGCTTACGATAGAGAACATGGACTCTCCGCAAAAAACTTTCCCTACAACAACCCCATAAAGCCCGCCTACAAGTTTTCCATCTTTATAGCTCTCAACGCTATGTGCTATACCCATACCGTGAAGAAGGCTATAGGCTTCTATAATATCATCTTGTATCCAAGTGCCGTTTTGATTATCTCTTTTTACGCTGCTACAGTGTCTGATAACCTCTGTAAAGTTTGCATCAAACCTGTACTCAAATTTTTTCATACTTTTTTTTAGAGAGCGGCTTAGTCTGAAATCATCCAGTTCCATAATAAGTCTAGGGTCGGTTGACCACCATATAACAGGATCATCTTTGCCGTACCATGGAAATATGCCGTTTTGATAGGCACGAATAACTCTAGACGGGTTTAAGTCGCCTCCCCATGCGACTATTCCGTCTTCATTTGCACTGTTTGGATCAGGAAAGAGCAGGTCGTATTTTGAGAGTTTTGGTATATTCAAACGCCGGACTCTTTAAATTTTAAAATCAATTTTTTGTTAAAAGAGACATTTACACTTCCGCCGTTTTTCAGTTTGCCAAAGAGTATCTCATCACTCAGTTTGTTTGTTATATTGTCATGTATATATCTTTTGATCGGTCTTGCACCCATTTCAGGAGAGTAGGCATTTTGGGCGATAAACTCTACGGCTTTTGGAGATAGCGTAACGGTTATTTTTTTCTTTTTTAGGTCACTGTTTAACTCTTCTATAAATTTCTCCACAATCCCTTTGACGACTTCACTCTCTAGTTGAGAAAACTCTACAACTGCATCGAGTCTGTTTCTGAATTCCGGGGTAAAAAAGAGTTTAAGCTCCTCATTTTTTGAGAGAGAACTGTCTTTATTGAATCCCATAACATTTCTGGCAGTCGCACCAACATTAGATGTCATTATCAGTATAACGTTTTGAAAATTAGCCTTGTACCCGTTATTGTCGGTCAGGGTTGCATTGTCCATGATCTGAAGTAAAATATTTACAAGATCAGGATGCGCTTTTTCGATCTCATCTAGGAGTAGAACAGTATAAGGGTGTCTTTTTATAGCTTCTGTTAAAAGCCCGCCCTGCTCATATCCGACGTAGCCTGGAGGTGCTCCTACCAGACGGCTTACGGCATGCTTTTCCATATATTCGCTCATATCAAATCTCTCAAAGTTTATGCCGAGTGTCTGGCTAAGAGAGAGTGCAAGCTCTGTTTTACCTACACCTGTAGGGCCTGAGAATAGAAATGATGCGATAGGTTTGTTCTGCGGGGTAAGACCTGCTTTTGATATTTTTATCGCTTTTGCCACTTCTGCTACAGCTCTATCTTGACCTATCACTTTTTTGCGTAAATTCTCCTCCAGATTTGCAAGAGAGAGAGTCTCATCATGAGTCACTTTTGAGTTTGAGATCCCAACGATCCTTGAGATGGTGGTTTGGATATCATTTGAACCTACCACTCTTTTTTTCTTGTTTTTAAGATGAAAAGATGCGGCAGTCTCATCTATAAGGTCGATCGCCTTATCAGGCAAGAATTTATCGGTAATATATCTTTTGGAGAGATCAATGGCAGTTTTGAGGGCTTTGTCGGTAAAAGTGACATTGTGATGCTCTTCGTATTTGCTCTTTAGCCCTTTTAATATTTTATATGTCGTTTTAGCGGATGGTTCATTAATGTCGACCTTGGAGAATCTTCTGCTAAGAGCTTTGTCTTTTTCAAAGCCGTTTCTGTACTCTGCAAATGTAGTCGCGCCCATGCACTTTAGTTCGCCTGATGCAAGGGCAGGTTTTAGCTGGTTTGCCGCATCCATAGTCCCGCTTGTAGCACCTGCACCTATGAGTGTATGAATCTCATCAATAAAAAGAATGGCATTTGGGATCGATTTAAGCTCATCCATAACGCCTTTTAAACGCTTTTCAAAATCTCCCCTGTATTTTGTGCCGGCAAGCATCGCGCCAAGATCAAGAGCATAAAGCTCTGTGTTTTGTATGATGGAAGGAACTTTGTGTGCAACTATATTTAGCGCCAGCCCTTCTGCTATGGCAGTTTTTCCGACACCCGCTTCTCCTACTAAAATAGGGTTGTTTTTCTTTCTTCGGCAGAGTATCTGCGTGACTCTCTGTATCTCATCGTCTCTGCCGATCACGGGATCGATTTTTCCCTCTTTGGCTTTTTGAAGAAGATCTATAGAGTACTTTTCAAGATAGGAGTCACCCTCTTTTAAGTTCTCTTTCTCGTTGGTATGTGAAATAACTTCCAAAATATCGAGTCTTGAAATATGAGACTCTTTTAAGAGTGCGTAAGCAAATGAGTTCACTTCATCATAGATGGCAACGAGTAGGTCTCCTATATCGGCGCTCTGCTGACCTGAGCCTTGAATATGTTTTATCATCCTCTCTATCAGTCTTGATAGTGCAAGGCTCTCAAAAGGCTCCTCTTCTATGTTTTGTGGAAGAGTACCTATATTTGTGCCTATATAGCTTTTCATAAGCTCTTTCATCTTAGCTACGTCTCCGCCGCATGCGAATATGATCTTCGCACCCTCAGCAGAGTTTAATATCTGATAAAAGACGTGTTCAATGGTAATATATTCATGTCTAAGCTCTTTTGCATAAAGAATAGATTTTTGAAAAACTTCGTTTAATGTATAACTTATCACTACTCTTCCTCCATCTCAGCCCTGAGAGGAAATCCGCTCTCTCTGGCTCTTTTGTGTACTTGCATCACCTTGGTTTGTGCTATCTCGTGGGTATAGACACCGCAAACACCTCTCTCTTTTTTATGAACCTCAAGCATTATGGCCTCAGCCTCTTGAAAACTTTTATGAAATATGCTCATAATAACATCTATGACAAAATCCATAGAGGTATAGTCGTCATTTAAAATAAATACTTTATATTTTTTAGGGTATTTCAGCGATATGTCGTTGATGGTCTCTAAATCTGTATTTGTTGCCATAATTTTCCTATAATAATTGCCTTTAATAGTTAAAAATTATAACAAAATAGAGATAACTATGACAAAACGAATTTTTGTAACCGCTACAAACACAAATATAGGTAAAACATACATAACAAAACTTCTTCTTAGAGAGTATGCCTCCCGCGGTCTTAAAGTGGGTGTTATCAAGCCGATAGAGACCGGTGTCATCAATGGATATGCAGAGGACGCTGAGGAGCTTTTGGAGGTAGTAAAAGAGTTAAATACCAAGTTGTGGCATCTAGAGGCTGAAGATATAGCGCCGATAACCTACGATATAGCTGCAGCTCCGTTTGTTGCATCAAACAACACCCCGCTTGATCTGAAAAAAATATTGACAAAAATAGAGGAGCTTGAAGCCTTCTGCGATATCATTATCATTGAAGGTGCTGGCGGGCTTTACGTTCCTATTGATGAGAAGTATATGATGATCGATCTTATTTCGCTGCTTGGTGCAAAAGCTCTTCTTGTAACTCACTGCTCTCTTGGCTGTATAAATGACACGCTGCTTAGCAAAAAGGCTCTTCAAGAGAGAAAAATAGAGCATACAGTAGCGTTTAACTGCAAAGAGGGTGATGAGAACTTCTCTGAAATATCCGAGCCCTACTTTTTAAAAACAGATTTTAGGGTTTTAAAACTCTCTCGTGATATTGATATTATATGTGATGTCTTGTATAATTTATGAATTATTTTAAAAAAAGAGCGTTATGAAACATTTAACTACGACTGCAGATTTTACCGTTAAAGAGATAGAGGCAATTTTGCAAGATGCCGAGCTGTTTGGAAAGAGTATCAAAGATGGCACAAAGCTTGATAAGATTTTAGAGGATAAGATCATAGTTACGCTCTTTTTTGAAAACTCTACAAGGACAAGAAGCTCTTTTGAGATAGCAGCAAAGAGGCTTGGAGCGGAAGTTGTGCATCTTGATGTTGTAAACAGCTCTACTAAAAAAGGTGAAACACTCGTAGATACGGCAATGAATCTTGATGCAATGAGTCCAAATGCAATAATTGTCAGACATCAAAACTCCGGTGTTCCTAAGATCCTATCAAATCATACGAACGCTTCGATAATTAATGCAGGAGACGGCGCTCACGCTCATCCTACTCAGGCACTTTTGGACCTCTTTACGCTTAAGAAACATTTTGGAGATGTGAGAGGAAAAAAGATAGCGATCGTGGGTGATATAAAAAACTCAAGAGTTGCAAACTCCAATATTGAACTGTTAGGAAGATTCGGTATGGAGGTGATTTTAGTCGCTCCTCCGCAGTTCTTGCCAAAAACTGAGCTAAGAAGCACACATTTTTTAAAAGAGATCATTGATGAAGTGGACGCTATTATGAGTCTAAGAACACAGACCGAGAGACACTCTTCGCAGACCTACGCATCTCTAAAAGATTATGCAAGCGATTTTTGCATAACAAGCGAGCTTTTGGGTGAAAGGGATGTACTTTTGCTTCACCCCGGACCTGTGCATAGAAACATAGATATATGCGATGCACTTTTAGCAGATAAGAGATGTAAAGTTTTAGAGCAGGTCTCAAACGGCGTAGCGATAAGAATGGCAGTGCTAAAAAAACTTATTTATGACGTTTGATGATATAAACTCTCTGGGTAAAAAGAGAGAACCATTTCTGTTTATATCAGACTTTTTGGCAAAAAACCTCATAGTCATCCCTCTTAGCGAACTTGACTCGCATGACATTGAGTACTCCACTACAAAAAATTACTCCATAAAATCTCACGCAGATTTTTTTGATAAGCAGACAGTATTATTTAGCGACTACAAAAAAAAATTTGACTTTGTGATAGACAGAATAAAAGCGGGCGATACCTATCTTTTAAATCTTACACAGCCTACAAGAGTGAAGAGCGAGATGAGTCTAAAAGAGATGTTTGGATGTGCAAATGCGCGCTACAAACTTAGATACAAAGATGATTTTGTCTGTTTCTCTCCCGAGCAGTTTGTTGAGATAAAAGATTCTAAGATAGCAACTTTCCCCATGAAAGGCACGATAGATGCCTCAATCCCAAACGCAAAAGAACTTATATTAAACAACCCAAAAGAGATGGCTGAACACGTTATGGTCGTAGACCTGCTAAGAAACGACCTCTCCATCATGGCAAAAGATGTTAAAGTCGAGGAGTTTAGATATATAACAAAAATAGAGGCGGGAGATAAAGAGCTCCTGCATGTAAGCTCACATATAAGCGGAGATGTGGGGAGCGATTGGCATTCAAAAATCGGAGATATTTTAAAAACACTTTTGCCTGCGGGGAGTATAAGCGGAGCGCCAAAAAAGAGCACTTTAGATATAATTGACGAGGTTGAAGATTATGAGAGAGGTTACTTTAGCGGGGTATTCGGTGTGTATGACGGCAAAACATTTGACAGTGCGGTTATGATAAGATTTGTCGAGAAAACCAAAGATGGATATATATACAAAAGCGGTGGAGGCATAACTCTGGAGAGTGATGCCAAAAGCGAGTATGAAGAGCTTTTAAACAAAGTTTATCTGCCATAAAAGAGGAGATAGTCAATGCTTAAACTAGATGGATTTTTTACAAGCGGATGGGATTTTAACGAGACGCAGCAGGATCTAAAAAACAGATATCAGATGGTAAATATCGGCATACTGCTCTCCGGGGGCGGATTGATATATGGAATAGTAGGAAACTATGTAAGAGATATCCACGGTTTTATTCCAATAGAGACCTCTCTTTTGTTTATGAACATTATAATGTTTTTTGCTCTTAGAGAGTATCGCCACTTTTTTGAGTTTTTTGCAACTACAATGACTCTGCAATATACGTTTTTGTTTCTGTTTCTTATTTATGTCGGCGAACCGACTGACCTAAAACATCTCTGGATCTTTACATACCCTATCATACTTCTATACTTTCAAAAGACAATACATGCAGTATATTGGCTGATTTTTGTTCTTCTAATGCTTATCATAGCACCGCTGCAGAGTTTTATAGAGATAAAGTACACCATGTATCAGGTCACATATATCTCCTTTGTTTTGGTCATCATCAGTATTATTATCTACTTCTACCAAAAGAAGATAGATGAAGCAAGATCTACCATTATAGAACAGCAGAATATGCTGCGAAACTTTAACTCTGAACTTGAGAAACAGGTAAAAGATAAAACGACAGAGCTTACTAAGCTTAATGAATCGCTAGAGTTAAAGGTTGAACAGAAGCTAGAAGAGCTAAGAAGCAAAGATCAGATTTTAGAGGCCCAGTCAAAGCAGGCAGTGATGGGCGAGATGATAAGTATGATAGCGCATCAATGGAGGCAGCCGCTCTCTACGATCACGCTTCAGATCGCAAATTTGCAGTTTAAGCAGCTGCTTGGACATAACAGAAGCGGTGAAGATATTGATGAGGCACTTAGCAATATTAGCGATACAATTGTCTATCTATCCGATACGATCGATGATTTTCAAACATATTTTCATCCCGATAAAGAGATGCAGAGTATCGAGATACATGACCTGCTTCAAAGGGCTCTAAACTTTGCAATGTCTAGAGTAAGCGACAGAGGAATAAAAATATCTATTAGCAGAAGTGAAGATATAGAGGTTAAGACCTATATAAATGAGCTTGTACAAGTCGTACTCAATATTTTAAACAATGCCATAGACGCACATAACGAGGTAAAAAAGAGAGACTCTTTTATTAGTATAAGCGCAAAAAAAGTAGGAGAGAGAGTTTTTATATATATTGAGGATAATGCAGGCGGAATTGAGAGCGAAAATCTGCCGCATCTTTTTGAGCCATACTTTAGTACCAAAGGTAAAAACGGAACGGGGCTTGGTCTTTATATGAGTCAGATGATAATAGAGAAGCAGTTCGGCGGCGAAATAGGCGTAGAAACATCTAGAGACGGATCACTTTTTATTATAAAGATCCCTAAAAATATTGCTTAAGAGTTTTTGAGCTATAATTTACCAAAATGACTTAAGGTTTGTAGATGTATTTGAAAGATTTGAAGTTCTCTTTGTGGGCAGATTTTATAGAGAGAGACTACTTAGACAGAGAGTTTAAAGAGCTCATAGAGAGCGGGATCGTGAACGGTACGACTTCCAATCCGGCAATATTTAAAAATGCAATTTTGACTTCAAGCGCGTATAAAGAGCAGCTCTCTCAATTGGGTTCAATTTCACCTAAAGAGAAGTATGAAGCTCTTGCGATCTACGATATACAAAAAGCGGCAGATATACTCGAGCCTTTGCATCAAAATGGTGATGACGGCTATGTGAGCATAGAGGTGGACCCATATCTTTGCGACGATGCAGATGCGACCATAGAAGAGGGGAAGAGACTATACTCTCAGATAAACCGCAAAAACGTGATGATAAAAGTTCCTGCTACTGAGGCCGGCTACGTTGCAATGAGAGAGCTTGTAGGAAGCGGGATACCTGTAAATGCTACACTTATATTTAAAAAAGAGCAAGCCATCTCATGTGCCGATGCATTTAGAGAGGGTCTGGCACAATATGGAGCAAAAGTAGATACAGTCATAAGCGTATTTGTAAGCAGGATAGACAGAGCGCTTGATGAGGAGTTGTCAAAAGGCGGGGTAGATATTGCACTCAGTGGAATCTATAACAGCGCGGATATCTACTCTGAAGTCGAGTCAATGGGGGTTGAGGGGTGCAGGACTCTCTTCGCAAGTACGGGAGTAAAAGACGATTCACTGCCTCCGCACTACTATGTGGAGAAACTTTTAGCGTACAACAGTGTAAATACGGCTCCCGTAGATACTATAAAAGCGTTTCATCAAAATGGAGTTAAACAGAGCGCTTTACCGATCCCAACCCATACTATAAAGGAACATTTTGAAAAGGTCAGAAGTTTAGGCATAGATTTTGATTCTCTGTTGGACAAACAGATAGCTGATGGATTGAAATCTTTCAAAGATGCATTTAAAGATATATTGGAGTCATTATGAGCGAAAATAGAAATGAAGTGGATGTAAGTCAATTAACGTTTGAGCAGATTAAAAAGATCAGAGCTTATCTTAAAAAGCTCATTGAAAACGGCGGAAGTGACTTACATGTCAAGTCAAACGGTGTTATTAGAGCAAGAATAAACGGGACAATCGTTCCTTTTTCAGGCAGTATCTTCTCTTATGATGATGCAATGACTCTCTCAAAAGAGATACTTAGAGGCAGATATGCAGAACTTGTCGAGAATAAAGAGATCGACCTTGTCTATCAGTTCGATGAACGCAACCGCTTCCGTGTAAATATCTTTTTTCAAACGGATGGCCCCTCTTTTGTTTTTCGTGTTATTCCTATGACTATTCCGACTATTGATGAGATGAACTATCCTGAGATGATAAGAACGTTCACTAAAGAGACGCGTGGGCTTGTTTTGGTTACAGGAACAACCGGTAGCGGTAAGTCAACGACGTTAGCGGCTATGATACATGAGATAAATACTACGCAAAAGAAACATATTATAACTATCGAAGATCCTATTGAGTTTGTCCATAAAGATAGAGGGTGTATTATAAACCAGCGCTCAGTAGGTCAAGACACGCTCTCTTTTGACAGAGCTCTAAGAGCCGCTTTGCGTGAGGACCCGGATATTATACTTGTCGGGGAGATGAGGGATCGTGAGACCATTGAGCTTGCACTTCATGCTGCAGATACCGGACACTTGGTATTTTCAACGCTTCATACTCTTGATGCAAAAGAGACTATTAACCGTATTATCGCAATTTTTCCAAATGATGAACAGAACCGTGTTCGTCTCTCTCTTGCAGGAGTGCTAAAGGGCGTAATCTCCCAAAGACTTATTCCCACGAAAGATGATAAGCGAATCGCGGCTATGGAGATACTTGTCAAGACTCCTACGATAGAGAAATTGATCTTGGAAAACAGAGATTATGAGATTAAAGAGGCTATAGAAAAAGGTCGTGAACACTATAAATCTCAAAGTTTTGATCAGCATATCTTGGATATATACAATGCTGGAATTATCACTAAAGAGAGAGCAAAAGATTACGCTACGAGTGCGTCTGATCTTGAGCTCAAAATGAGCGGACTTAACAGCGGCAATGCAGCAGATGTGCTTAAAAAAGCGGATAAGAACGGCAATGGAAAGATTATGGATGAGGATATCTTTGATTTAAAATAAGTTTTAACTACAATTAAAGCTTAAAGAAGTATAATTCCAAACATTTTTTATTAAGGATTTAATATGTTAGAAGGCATTATTAGAGAGAGTATTGGCAAACAAAGCACGAAAGCGCTTCGCCGTGATGGTTATCTAATTGCAAATATTTACGGAAAAGGGCTTGAAAATATTCACGCAGCATTCAAAGAGAATGAATATATCCGTACTGTTCGCAACAAAGAGACTTTATCATTTCCAGTAAAAGTTGGATCAAAAGAGATGAATGTTGTTGTTCAGTCGTATGAAGCACATCCCGTAACATCTAAACTTTTGCATGTTGACCTAATGGTAGCACAACCAGGCGTTGTGACACACTACCATGTACCGGTTGTTCCACAAGGTGAAGCAATAGGACTTAAGAACAAAGGTCTTGTACACATTTCAAAACCTCGTCTAAGAGTAAAAGCTGCTATCGAGAACGTTCCAAATGCAATCAATGTTGATGTTGCAAAGATGGACGTAGGCGATGCAAAAATGGTACGTGATCTTGCAAAAGTAGAGAACGTTACATTCACAGATTCTGATCGTGTTTCTGTATTGAGTGTAATTAAAGCTAAATAATCATGCTAATAGTCGGCCTAGGTAATCCTGGACCGAAGTATGAAAAGACTCGTCATAACATAGGATTTATGGTTGTTGACGAGCTTGTTAAAAGGCTAGATGCCCAAAAGCTATCCTCATCGTCATTCAACGGCGAACTCTTCAAATTTTCAAATCATTATCTATTAAAACCGCTTACTTTTATGAATCTCTCAGGTATATCTATCGCAGCCGTAAAGAAGTTCTATAAAATCGAAGAAGTAGTTGTAATACATGATGATTTGGACTTGCCATTTGGCACGCTTCGTTTTAAAAAAGGAGGCGGACATGGCGGTCATAACGGACTTAAATCCACGGATGAGAATATCTCAAAAGAGTATATAAGAGTGAGAATGGGTATAGGAAAGCCAGAACATAAGGGCGAGGTATCATCTTATGTTTTGAGTGATTTTAACAAAGATGAGCAGGAGCATTTGACTAAATGGGTATCTCTTGCGTGTGAAGCCGTTGAGTCTTTGCTTGAGCATTCACTAGAAGATGTAAGTGCTAAATATACAATTAAAAAATTTCAGCTAAAATAGCACCAAACTTTTAATTGGACTTGCACACTATGTTGGCGTTTAAATATATCTCTTTTCATTACATAAAATATTTTATTATCATCTTAAGCGCACTTGTGATGTTTCTAGTCGGATTCGACTATATGGGAAGTACCGAAAAACTCGATATTTCTGCGAACCTTCTTCTTATCTACCTCGTCTATAAGACCTTTTTTGCCATTGATATGCTTCTTCCGCTCTCGCTTATTTTTGCAATGATAAGCACCAAGATATTTCTTATCCGCTCAAATGCTTTGGTATCTTTTTACTCTTTGGGCTACTCAAGGGTTGATATTCTCAAGCCTTTTGTTGTAGTCTCTACACTCATAATTTTTATTTTCATATCCCTGCATTCGGTCTCAAACTTTGCAAGAGCAGATGAGATGGCTAAAAATATTCGCAAAAATGCTCAATATTTAAGCCCTACAAGGGATCTCTTCTTTACATACAAAGATAAGTTCGTCTACTTTTCAAAGATGCTCCCGCTGCAAGAGAGTGCCGAAGATGTTAGAGTATTTAGTTTTAGCAGCAACTCTTTAAAAGAGGTTTTAGTAGCTAAAAGAGCAAGATACAGAGACGATGCTTGGCATATAAATGCAGCGGACATAATTACAAAACCTGATGAGATCCACTTCGACTCTTTGGGTATAAAAGTCACAAAAGAGAAAGATCTGAAAATTCTTCAAGGTTTTCGTCCGAAGATGTTAGACCAAGTTTATGAGGGTAAAGTAAACTTTACAATCAAAGATGCAATTGATGCATATATGCTTCTGAATGAGCAGAAGATAAATACGGATGTCGTTAAAAGTTCACTGTATAAAATATTTGTATATCCGTTCTTTGTGCCGAGCCTTGTTGTTATTATCTTCTTTTTTGTGCCAATTAGTGTGAGATTTTTAAATGTTTCTCTATTTAGTTTCGCAGCGATAATATCTTCACTGATGATATGGGCAATTCTATTCGCGCTAATTGAACTCTCAAGCCATAAGACTCTCCCAAGTGAAGCAGGTATAGTACTTCCAGTCTTTATTCTATTTTTGATAGCTTTACGTCAGTGGAGAAGATATCGACTCGCTACTTAAGGCTTTATAACAAAAATATAAGTACTTTTTGGATAAAATGCCCTAAAAAATATTCGGGACTTTTATGATCAACTTTAGAGAACTTGCATCCAAATACAAAACACCGCTTTATATATATGATCTAGACTATATGACAAAGCAGTATGAAGAGCTAAAAGAGGCTTTTAAAGGGAGAAAGTCTCTTTTGGCATACGCAATAAAATCAAACTCAAACCTTAGCGTTATCAACCATTTTGCCCAGATGGGAAGCGGAGCCGACTGTGTCTCCATCGGAGAGGTGCGCCGCGCATTTTTGGCAGGTGTCCCAAGCTACAAGATCATCTTCTCAGGCGTGGGAAAGAGTGATGAAGAGATACGCGAAGCAATTGAGAAAGAGATACTCTACATAAACGTAGAGAGCGAGGCTGAACTTGGTCGTGTTGAGCTTATTGCAAAAGAGCTTGGTGCAAACTGCCGGATCAGCATAAGAGTAAACCCGAATATTGACCCATTAACGCATCCATATATCTCTACAGGGCTTCATGACAATAAGTTCGGGGTAGATATAGACAGCGCTAAGAGAATGTATATCCGTGCGAACAATTCAGAGCATCTAGACCCGGTGGGAATACATTTTCATATAGGCTCTCAGCTGACCGAACTAAAGCCGATCTATGAGTCTGCAGAGATCGTAGCAGATATGGTGCGCTCACTTCAAAGTATAAAGATAGAGTTAAAGTTTTTTGACATCGGCGGAGGACTTGGTGTGACATATAAAGATGAGGTCACCATTAAGCCTTATGACTATGCACAGGCGGTACTTGGAACTTTAAAAGGGCTTGACTTAACAATAATATGCGAGCCGGGAAGATTTTTAACTGCAAATGCAGGATATTTTTTAACAAAAGTACTTTACGAGAAGAAGAACGGAGCAAAGAGGTTTGTAGTAGTTGACGGTGCTATGAACGACCTTCTTCGCCCGAGCCTTTATAAGGCGTACCATAAGATCGAGGCTATTACAGAGAGTAAAAGTGAGCTTAGTGAGGCGGACGTAGTAGGTCCTGTTTGTGAGAGCGGAGACTTTTTTGCAAAAGATTATATGCTGCCGACTCTGGAACATAACGATCTGCTTGTAGTCCACAGTGCAGGTGCTTACGGTTTTGGGATGGGAAGCAACTACAACACAAGAGGCAGAAGTGCAGAAGTTGCTGTAAAAGGCGGCGAATCGAGAGTTATTCGCAAACGTGAAGAGTTTGAAGATCTTATAGCATTAGAGAAAGATTATTTGGTTAAATAAGATGTATTTTATTGATGTTCAAGGTACCCTGATCAGCGACGAAGATAAAACTCCCATTCGCGGAAGCATTGAGTTTATAGATATGCTCAATGAAAAAAATATTCCCTATATGATCATTACCAACAACACCAAAAAAGCATCTTTGGATTTTTACAACTTTCTTCATTCAAGCGGTTTTAATTTTGATTTCTCCCGCTACCTCGACCCTTTGATGCTCCTGGAGTCACGTGTTGCAAAAGAGAGCATTGCGGCATACGGAGCTGCAGAGTTTTTGGAAGTTTTAAAAAAGATGGGCTACGTTTTGAACTATGAAAATCCAAAGAGTGTTTTAATCGCTATAAAAGAGGATTTTTCTGCCCAAGAGTATGCGCAGATAATTGACTTTTTGCTCGGCGGTGCATCTTTGATCGGAATGCATGAGACCTCTATATATGCTAAAAACTCCAAAAGATATCCCGGTGTTGGAGCGATCTTAAAGATGCTTGAGTTTGCTACATCTTGCAGCTACGATGTAGTAGGAAAACCGAGCACCTCTTTTTACTCCGAGGCGTTGGCGGCGATTAGAGGACAGCAAAAAGATGCAGAATTTAACGATATAACGATCATAAGCGATGATGTAAAGGGAGATTTAGTCGGAGCAAAAGAGCTCGGGATGAAAACAGTGTTCGTCACAAGCGGAAAGTATAAGAGTGCCGGTGAGATACTCCCTTTTTTAAAAGAGGAGCTAAGACCTGACATGGTTTATGCAGATATGCAAGAAATTTTGGAGGCGTTATGAAAACATTAGATGATTGCAGAGTAGCCATTGATGCTATAGATGATGAGATATTAAAATTGCTCAATCAAAGAATGGAAGTTGTCAAACATGTCGGTGAGATCAAAAAAAGCTCTAACGGTGCAATTTACAGACCAGAGAGAGAAAAAGCGATTGTTCAGAGATTGACCGAGCAGAGCATAGAACAAAACGGAGCTCTTAACGCTGCTGCTATCGAGGCTATTTTTTTGGAGATTTTTGCCGTCTCAAGAAATCTAGAACTTCCTGAGCGTATAGCCTATCTCGGTCCTGAGGGGAGCTTTACACATCAAGCTGCAGAGAGCCGTTTTGGCGCTATGAGCGATTATCTCTCCCTTGGCTCAATTCACTCTGTTTTTAAGACACTTGAAGCAAAGAGAGCAAAATTCGGCGTAGTTCCGATTGAGAACTCAAGAGACGGAGTTGTAGGCGAGACGTTAGACCTGCTTGCAAAAAGTCCGGTTAAAGTTGTTGCAGAGCTCTATATGCCGATCCATATGTCATTTGCGACAAAAGCAAAGAAGCTGAGCGAAATTACAAAGATATACTCAAAAGACAAGGGCTTCGGACAGTGCAGAGAATTCCTGCAGGAGCACAATCTGGTCAATGTTGAACAGATTCCGGTCGAGTCAACCGCAAAGGCCGCTATAATGGCAGCCGAGAATCCAAATGCGGCTGCGATCTGCAGTCATATTGCCGCAAAGTTATACGGTGTTCCGACAATGTTTGATCATGTAGAAGATGACATAGGCTCTCAAACACGCTTTGTAATACTGAGTGATTTTAAGAATGAAAAAAGTCAAGATGACAAGACATCTATTTTAGTGAGACTTAAAGATTCGGTAAAAGCAGGTTCTCTGGTCCATTTTCTGCAGGATTTTGATGAGAAAAAGATAAATTTCTCAAAAATTGAGTCACGCCCCTTGAAAGATAAGGGCGGATTTGAGTATCTGTTTTTTATGGATTTTTATGGACATATAGATGATGCAAATGTTCAAGAGGTATTAGAAAAACATAAGGATGAGGTAACTTGGCTAGGAAGTTACGTAAAAGGTGAAGAGATTGAAGTTCAATAAAAATTTGCAAAATATTAAAACATATGAGGCTGGAAAGCCAATAGAGTTGGTTGTAAGAGAGTTTGGCATAGAGCCAAAGGATATTGTGAAGCTCGCTTCAAATGAGAATCCTTGCGGGTGCTCGCCAAAAGTTATAGATGCCGTCGGTGCAATATTGCCAAAGATGGCACTCTATCCGGATGATTCGATGATAAAGCTCAAAAACGGTCTGAGTGCCAGATACGGAGTTCAAAACAAGAACGTGATCATCGGTTCGGGAAGCGATCAGGTAATAGAGTTTTTGATCCATGCAAAAGCGCATAACGGCTCAAAAATTCTAATGAACTCCATAACATTTGCCATGTATGAGATATACGCTAAACACGTTGGTGCTGAGGTTATAAGAACTGCTTCACAAGAGCATGATCTGGATGAGTTTTATGAACTTTATAAAAAAGAGAAGCCGGAGATAATCTTTATTTGTACACCGAATAATCCTACGGGAGATGCGCTTGATGCAGCTAAGATATATGACTTTTTAAGCAAGATAGATGGCGATACCCTTGTAGTGATAGACGGCGCTTATATGGAGTACGCAATTGCTAAAGAGAGCAAAAAAGAGATAGTTCCAAAAGAGCTGATTGAGAAGTTTGACAACGTTATCTATCTGGGTACTTTTTCAAAGGCTTACGGGCTTGGCGGTATGAGAGTCGGATACGGTTTGGCGGAGAGCAAAATAGTAGAGGAGCTCTATAAGTTAAGACCTCCGTTTAATATCACGACTCTCTCTTTGGAAGCAGCAAGCGAAGCGCTAAATGACGAGGAGTTTGTGAAGAAAAGTATAACTCTAAATTTTGAGCAGATGAAACGCTATGAAGAGTTTGCAAAAGAGCAAAAAATAGATATAATAAACAGTTATACTAATTTTGTAACGCTATGTCTTAACTCTGAACAGGACTCTACAAAGATATCAAATCAGCTCTTGCAGAAGGGTATGATTGTTAGAAACTTAAGCAGTTATAACATGAATGCAATCAGAGTTACAGTGGGCACGCATGAGCAAAACAGCCGTTTTTTTGAGCTGATAGCACAATATTTGTAGCTTCAGGGGGTTGTAGGGACTTTAGCCCCTGCCAGTAAAACGGCGCGTTCGTTTTAGTGTGTAACATTAGATAATAAATTGGAAATTGATGGATTTTAAGGTACTTTTCTCACAACTAGTCGTTTTGTATGACAAGCTGACCAAACAGCAGAAACTCATTATTGGTTTTGCGGTTGTAGGTATTGTTGCATTTTTGGTCTTCATGGTCGTATATACGGCTAAAAAAGATGCAGTCAGTCAATATGAAGTTCTTTTTGATTCATTAACCTCTGAAGATGCAGGCAAGGTCGTAGAACAACTGGAAAAAGATAATATCCCCTATGAGATATTTGATAACAATGTTATCAAGGTTCCTAAAAATGTGGTCTATAAAGAGCGTATAGCTATTGCATCACTTGGGATTCCTAAGAACAGTGGAGTAGGGTTTGAACTTTTTGACAAACAGGAGTTTGGTTCAACAAGCTTTGATCAAAATGTAAAGTATCTTCGCGCACTTGAAGGTGAACTCTCCCGCACCATTAATGCTTTAGCTCCGATAGAGCGTGCAAGTGTCAGCCTTGCTCTTCCAAAAGAGACTCTATTTGTTGAGAAAAAAGCGGATCCTACAGCCTCAGTTATGCTTCAGCTGGTCGAAGGCAGAAGGCTCTCCACAAAGCAGATCAGGGGCATAAAAAATCTTGTCTCCGCTGCAGTTCCAAATCTAACAGCTGCGAATGTTATGTTGATAGACAGCGACGGCGAGACTCTCGGAGATGAAGATGAGATGGCTCAAATGGGTGAACTATCAGCAGTTCAGCAGAGCTACAAGGCTAAAGAAGAGAGAAAGAAGCAAAGTAAGATCATAGAGGTCATCTCTCCTTTTGTTGGCGGCGACGATAAGGTCGTAGCCCAAGTCACGATTGAGTTTGATTTCTCCATAAAAAGCTCTACTTCTGAGATATATGATCCTGAAAATGTTGTAAGAAGTGAGCAGATAAGCGAAGAAAAAAGAGAGGGATCAACTCCTGCCGAAGTTGGTGGGGTTCCGGGAACTATTAGCAATATCGGACCTGTTGAGGGACTCTCAAACAATCAGACGACAGAGAAGTACGAGAAGAATACGGGTACTACAAACTATGAGGTCGGCAAGACCGTCTCTACGATAAAGAGCGAATTTGCACGCATAAAGAGAGTGACAGCTGCTGTTGTTGTTGACGGAAAATATAAAACCAAGTTAGATGCCGATGGAAATCCGACAGATGAGATGGAGTATGAGCCGCTCTCAGAGACGGATCTCGAAGCACTCTCAGCTTTGGTCAGTCGCTCTATCGGGATAAACGAAGATAGAGGCGATCAGATAAGTGTCCAAAATCTGCAGTTCAAGCTTCCTGAGATCGATAAGACTAGGGAGAGAGTAAATCAGGCTGTAACATTTTCTCAAACATATCTGGCTCCTTTTTCCGAGTTGTTTAAGTATCTTTTTGTTCTTCTGCTTCTCTTTATTCTTTACAAGAAGGTTATTTCGCCTTTCGCAGAGAGAATGCTTGAGATCTCAAAGGAAGATGAGGAGATTGGAAAACCGCTTCTTGATATTGAAAATGATGCGGATGAAGATCTTGTTGAGAAGGTTCAATCTATGCGCCGCAAAGTTGAAGAGCAGCTTGGTGTTGGAGAAGGATTTAGCGAAGATGAGCTCAAATATGATGTTCTTCTTGAGAAGGTACGCGGCATGATAGATGAGTCACCTGATGCGGTAGCCCTTGTTCTTCAGGCACTGATGACAGAAGAATCGGATATAACAATTAAATAGAGGTAAGAAGTAGATGAATCTAAGTCCGACACAGCAAGCAAAATTTGATGAGATGAGTATGGCAGAGAAGATTGCCATACTTCTTATGCAGATGGGCGAAGATGCTACTGCTGCCATATTTTCAAATATGAATGTTGATGCTATAACGGAAGTCTCAAAGTATATCGCTACGAACAGAAGTGTGGACAAAGCAGTTGCAATCGCGATACTAGAAGAGTTCTATGCGATTTTTCAATCTGGTCAATTTATAACATCCGGCGGTCTTGAGTACGCAAGAGAGCTTCTCTATAGAACACTTGGTCCTGAAGAGGCAAAAAAAGTTTTAGAAAAACTCTCAAAAAGTATGCAGGAGACTCAAAATTTTGCGTACCTCTCCAAGATTAAGCCTCAGCAGCTTTCAGACTTTATCATTAACGAGCATCCTCAGACAATTGCTCTTATTTTGGCTCACATGGATGCAACAGAGGCGGCAGATACGCTTCAGTACTTCCCTGATGATCTTAGAAGCGAAGTCTCTATGAGAATGGCGAAGCTTGGCGATATCTCTCCATCGGTCATTAAAAGAGTCTCGGCAGTGTTAGAGTCCAAACTTGAATCTCTTGCTTCGTATAAAGTCGAAGTCGGCGGTCCTCGCGCTGTTGCAGATATCTTCAACCGTCTTGGGGCAAAGGCTTCTAAAGAGACTTTGGCTAAGATCGAAGAGAGAGATGAAGAGATGTCTAACCTAATTAAAGAGATGATGTTTACATTTGAAGATATAGAGACACTCGATAAAAATGCGATCGTTGAGATTCTAAAATCAGTTGACAAACCTGACTTGATGCTTGGTCTCAAAAGTGCTCCTGAAGAGCTTAAAGAGAAGTTCTTTAGCGCTATGAGTGAGAGAGCAAGAGAGGCATTTGAAGAAGAGATGCAGTTTATGGGTGCTGTTAAGATGAAAGATGTCGAGAGTGCTCAAAGAAGAATTGTCGAGGTAGTAAACGGTCTGGCTGAGGGCGGCGTTATTCAGCTGGGAAGTTCAACTGAAGAGATGGTGGAATAATTTGTCAAGTATAATCACTAATCAAAGAATAGCAAAACATAATGTTGATAAGTACAACTTTAAGGTTTTAGCCTTTGGTGCTGACGATACCCAAAACGAGATCCCTCAATCATCGCTTGTGGCTAGGAAACCTCCCATTCAAGAGGAAGTGCCTCACTCTTCGCAAGAAAAAGAGATCGATGCTACCGCAATGAGCTCAAGCTCTAAAGACTCTTTGATAGAGTCGCTGCTTAAAAAAACAGACGAGATGTCATCGAACTTTATTAAGCTTCAGATGAAACTTGAAAATATGAGTGAAGAGCATAAGGCAGAGCTGGCAAAAGTAAAAGAGGAGTCCTATGCCGAAGGTGTTGAAGCAGGCAAAGAGCTCCATGCAAAAGAGGGTGAAAAAAACGCAACAGATGCCCTCTCTATGTACTCTGCCTCTGTCGCAAAACTTGAGAACAGCGCAAAAGAGTTTGAGAGCGCTCTTGAGGGTATCAAAGAGGAGCTTGTCACTGCGGCTCTTGATATAGCAAAAGAGGTTATAAAGATCGAGCTTCAAGAGAACTCTAAAAAAGTGGCGTTTACTTTGGCAAAAGAGCTTATAAAAGAGCTTCAGAGCGCATCAAAAGTGGTGCTTAGAGTCAACCCGAAAGATCACGGAGCAATTTCACAGGCAGTAGGTTCATTGGCACACGTTGAAGTAGTTTCAGACGGGGCTGTGAGCCTTGGCGGAGTTATCGCAATAAGCGATACGGGCAATATAGATGCACAGATATCAAAAAGATTTGAACGCGTAAAAAGAGCGGCATTAAGTGAGTAAAAAAGATATATGAATATACAATTAAGCAGAATAAAAGAGCTCGAAGAGATTTGTAAAGATATAAGAGAAGAGATTTTAAGGGTTGTCAGCAAAAATGGCGGACACCTGAGCTCAACTCTTGGCGCGACTGAACTCATCGTGGCGATGCACGAGGTTTTTGACTCGAAAAAAGACCCTTTTATCTTTGATGTTTCGCACCAATCCTATGCGCACAAACTTTTAACCGGAAGATGGAAAGAGTTTGACACGCTAAGAGAGTTCGGCGGATTATGCGGATACACAAAACCAAGCGAGAGCGAACATGACTACTTTGTAGCAGGACACAGCTCGACATCTATATCTTTGGGTGTGGGTGCGGCTAAAGCTATTGCCTTAAAAGGTGAGCAGGATTCAAGAGTTCCAGTTGTTATGATCGGTGATGGTGCTATGACCGCAGGTATGGTCTATGAAGCGCTAAATGAGCTGGGTGATAGAAAGTACCCGATGGTCATCATCCTTAACGATAATGAGATGAGCATATCAAAACCAATCGGTGCGGTCAGTCGTATACTTAGCTCCGCGATGGCTTCACCTTTTTATCAGAACTTTAAAAGACATACCGAGAATTTTGTAGACAATTTCGGCGAGAGTGCGAGATATATCGCAAAAAGAATGGAGGAGTCCTTAAAGCTTATAACTCCGGGCATACTCTTTGAAGAGATGGGGATAGACTATATAGGACCTGTTGATGGGCACAACCTGACATCACTCATAGAGATACTCCAAAAAGCAAAAGAGCTTAAAAAACCCGTTATTGTTCATGCTCAGACCATTAAGGGCAAAGGGTATGAGATAGCTGAGGGTCAGGAGGAGAAGTGGCACGGTGTCGGACCTTTTGATTTAGACAGCGGAAATGCAGCCAAAAAAAGCAGTGCAAAAAGTGCTACGCAGATATATAGCGAAGCACTTCTTCATCTTGCAAAACAGAATGAAAAAATTGTCGGTGCAACTGCTGCTATGCCGACCGGAACGGGCTTAGATGAGCTGATGAAAGTATTTCCTGATAGATTTTGGGATGTGGCGATCGCGGAACAGCATGCGGTTACATCAATGGCAGCTTTGGCGAAAGAGGGATTTAAACCCTTTTGCACCATCTACTCTACATTTTTGCAGCGCGGCTATGATCAGGTGATACATGACACTTGTCTGATGAATCTTCCCGTTGTATTTGCACTTGACCGCGCAGGAATAGTGGGCGAGGATGGAGAGACGCATCAGGGTGTTTTTGACATCAGCTTTTTAAGAGCCATTCCGAATATGACGCTTTTTGCCCCAAGAGATGAGAAGAGCTTTCATCAGGCGATGGCATTTGCATCAGAGTATCCATACCCATGTTCGCTTAGATATCCAAGAGGCGCGTTTACCCAGACGGATCTGCCTGACTCTTTGCCTTTTGAGCTATCAAAGTCTCAACTTCTGCGCTCAGAGAGCGGTGATGTTCTCTTTATAGGATACGGAAACGGAGTAGGGCGTGCTTATGAGACCTCAAAATATCTTGATTTTGGAGTTAGTATCTTGGATCTGCGATTTGTAAAGCCTCTTGATGAGGAGATGCTTCGTGAGATGGCAACAAAACATAAGAAGTGGTTCGTATTTAGCGACAGCGCAAAGATGGGCGGAGTCGGCAGTGCCATCTTGGAGTTTTTAGCAAAAGAGAAGATTTTAAATGTAGAAGTAGTTAGTTTCGAGTATGAAGACAGGTTTATTACCCACGGAAACACGAAACAGGTAGAGGAGTCTTTGGGACTTCTGCCCGAACAGCTTGCAAAAAAGATTACTGAGTCAGTGAAATAACTCCTGCAAACCTTCCGGTTTGCCCCTCGCCTCTGTATGAGTAGAAGGTCTCTGTTTTACAACATGAGCACTCACTGCAAAACTCGATATTTTCACTTTTTATACCGCAAGAGAGCAGCTGTTTTTGCAAGATCGCACCTACATCAAGATAGAAGCTCTCGCCTCTTTTTTGCATAGCATAATCAAAGCCTTTCTCTTTAGCCTCATCATAGATCTCGTCCCCTACCTCATAGCAGCACACTCCGATACTCGCACCAACGCTTACATATATATGTTTTGGGTCTGAGCCGAATTCTCTCACCATCTTATCAACAACATTTGCCACTATGTTTTTAAATGCTCCCTGCCTGCCCGCATGAGCCGCAGCAATAACCTTTTTTTCACGGTCATAGAACAGAACAGGGGAGCAGTCGGCAACCATAACCATAATAGGTATGTTTGGTCTGTTTGTTATAAGCGCGTCGCATGTTGGAGGGGTATCAAAATCCTCATCTTTGATAATATGCACGATGTCGGAGTGAATCTGTTTCATATGAACAAGCGAGTTTTTTTCATACCCAAGCTCTTTTGCCAAGAGAGAGTGATTTTCTTGCACGCTTATCTCATCATCTTCGACATGAAATGCAAGGTTGCCGCTCTCTTTTGTAGTAAAAGCATGCAATAGTTCTGGAAATAAGCTTAGTTTTTCACTATAATAAAATTTCATCTAAAAATTATATCCAAAAGGGAATGTTTTGAGTAAGTTTAGTTTATACCCCGTTACTTTAGACGGGTCGGATACAGAGGCAAAAAGAGAAGAGATAAGAGCATATTTTCATAACACTTTTGATATTTTTGAAAAGATCTTTGAAGTTTTAAAGAGTGATGAGGTATTTTACAAAAAGTCGGAGCCAACCCGCCACCCTATGGTATTTTATTTCGGGCATACGGCGACCTTTTTTATAAATAAACTTATCCTTATGAAGATAATAAAAGAGCGCATAAATCCTGAGTTTGAGTCCATCTTTGCCGTCGGTGTGGATGAGATGGAGTGGGATGATATAAATGGCACACATTACAGCTGGCCTAAAGTGGACGAGGTTAGAGAGTACCGCAAAAAGGTAAGAGAGAGAGTTGATGAACTTATAACCTCACTTCCACTCACTCTTCCAATCACGCAGGATTCGCCTATGTGGACAGTTTTAATGGGCATAGAACATGAGCGCATCCATATAGAGACATCTTTGGTTCTGCACCGCCAGATGCCTCTAGAGGATCTCAAAGAGGTGAGAGAGTTTAACATCTGCACGCACACTTCAGCGGCTCCAAAAAATGAGATGATAGATATAAATGGCGGCAGTGTAGTTTTGGGCAAAGATAAGTCGCATAATCTTTATGGCTGGGATAACGAGTACGGAGAGTTCAGCGAGAGCATAGATAAGTTCAAAGTCTCAAAATATCTTGTAAGCAATGCAGAATTTATGGAATTTGTCAAAGATGGCGGATATGAAGATGAAGAGTTTTGGGATGAAGAGGGGAAGAAGTTTTTAGCCATAAGCGGTGCAAAACATCCTATTTTTTGGGTTTTAGAAGGTGGCAATTACAGATATAGAGCACTCCACAAACTAATAGATATGCCGCTTGACTGGCCGGTGGATGTTAATGCGCTTGAAGCAGAGGCGTTTTGTCGTTATAAAAGTAAAAAGGATGGAGTAGTCTATTCTTTGCCGAGTGAGGCGGAGTACAGGTTGATATATGAGTATGCAGGCTTGCGTGATATTCCAGATTTTCACGAGAGCAGGGCAAACCTAAACTTCTACCACTACTTTAGCTCCTGCCCCGTAGATGAGTTTGGTTTCAATGGTATATACGATGTTGTCGGAAATGTCTGGCAGTGGAGCCGAACGCCGATATTCGGTTTTGATGGTTTTGAAGTTCATCCTGCATATGATGATTTTTCAACTCCTACGTTTGATAATAAACACGCTTTAATACTTGGCTCATCATGGGCAAGCAGCGGAAACATGATTATGAAACACTCCCGTTACGCATTTCGCAAACACTTCCCTCAAAATGCCGGTTTTAGGTATGTTATATCTAGCGGTGATGAGAAAATTGAAAACGATATTTATGAGAGCGACGAGCTTGTGTCACAATACTGTGAGTTTCAGTACGGCGATGAGAAGTTCGGCGTGAAGAATTTTGCAATAGAGTGTGCAAAAGTAGCCTCTAAATTTGCAAAAAACCACACAAAAGCGCTAGACCTTGGTTGTGCTACAGGACGTGCGACATTTGAACTGGCTCGCAGTTTTGATGAGGTGGAGGGGATCGACTTTTCGGCTAGATTTATAGGCGTCGGAGTGAAGCTGAAAAATGATGGCTATGTAGCATTTGCTTCAAAAACAGAAGGCGATCTGGCAGAGAAAAAAAAGGTAAGCATAGAGGAGCTCGGTTGCGTGGCAGTGAAAGAGAGAGTCTCTTTTTGGCAGGGCGACGCATGTAACCTCAAGCCAAACTTTAACTCTTACGATCTGATAATGGCGACAAACCTCATAGACAGACTCTATAACCCAAGGCTCTTTTTGGATAGTGTAGATGAGAGGCTAAATAGCGAGGGCTTCTTGATCTTAACCTCGCCATACACGTGGCAGGAGAGCTCAACCAAAAAAGAGCTCTGGCTCGGCGGATACAAAGATGAGAGCGGCAAAGAGGTAAAAACTATCGATACGCTAAAAGAGATTTTAGGCAAAAAGTTTGAGCTTGTCCATCTTCAGGATCTGGAGTTTGTCATAAAAGAGACGGCAAGAAAATATCAGCACAGCATAGCAGAGGTTAGTGTTTGGAGAAAAAAGTGAAGTATGATTTTTCAACATCTGTAAGCAGAGAAGAGACAAACGCAGAGAAGTACACTCTAAGAGAGAAGCTTTTTGGCACAGACGATGTTCTTCCTGCATGGGTTGCTGATATGGATATCGAGACTCCTTCTTTTGTGCTTGAAGCCGTAAAAAAACGCTTAGAGCATCCAATCATAGGGTATGAAGAGGTGCCGCCCAGTATGTTTGAAGCTCAGATCGAGTGGATGAGAAGAGAACACGGTGTTGAGTTCGCGTTAGAGGATATGCTCTACTCTCACTCGGTTGTAGCAAGTATGAACGCTGCCATAGAGGCATTTACTCAGAGGGGCGATAAGGTCATCGTCCAAACTCCCGTATATCCTCCTTTTTTTCACAGCGTGATAGAGCATGAGAGAGAGCTTATAAAGAATCCTCTGCGTCTTGGAGATGACGGAAGCTATACTTTTGATATAGAAGATCTAAGATCAAAGATAGATGAGAGAACAAAGCTTCTGCTTTTAAGCTCTCCGCACAATCCTGTGGGTCGCGTCTGGAGAAGAGATGAGCTTGAGGAGATTTTAGAAGTTTGTCTTGAACACAACATAGTGGTCTTTAGCGATGAGATACACTGCGACCTGATCTACAAGCCAAACAGACATATACCGTTTGCTTCGCTTAGTAAAAAGGCGAGAGAGATAAGCATAACGGCAATAGGGGTCGGCAAGACATTTAACATGGCGGGATTTGCCATAAGCAGTGTTGCCATACCCAACAAAGAGCTAAGAGAGAAGTTTTTAAAAGTATATAACCGCATCCACTTTGCGCAGGGAAGTTCGCTCTCGCATGTGGCTTTTGAAGCGGCGTACAGAGAGGGCAGGGAGTGGCTTGAAGAGCTAAAGGCACATCTTGCAAAAAACTTTTTAATATTAAAAGAGACATGCGAAAAATACCACATCAAAGTTACACCCATAGAGGCTACATATCTGGCTTGGCTTGATTGCAGGGGCTTGGGATTGCGTGATCGGGAGCTTAGAGAGTTCTTTGTAAAAGAGGCAAAGCTCGGTCTTAGTGCGGGAATAAGTTTTGGCAGAGAGGGGAGCGGTTTTATGAGATTGAACTTTGCTGTGAGTTCTGATAAAATGTCGCAAATAATAAAAAATCTAGAAAATGCACTAAAAAAACATAGGAAGCAAAATTGATCGAGATAAATTGGGACGAGTTTAAATTTTTTAAGCAGTACAGCGAGAAAAAAGATGATAACTTCGAGGTGCTCTTAGACTTTTTAAAAAGCTACTACAGCATGACAAATATAAAAGAGATGTATGAGACAATGGCAAACGATGATACCGCACAGCTGATGCTAAATAAGCGGGAGATACGCTCGGTAGAAGATTTAGAGAAACATCTCTTTAGAAATTTCAATGTCGCAAAATGATCTAACAAAGATAGAGTCGTTTTTAGCAAAGCACCATGTTCTGACTCTGGCTACATCAGATGGTCTAGAGCTTAGCGCGTGCAACCTTTTTTATGCCTATGATGCAAAAAGAGTCTCATTTGTGGTTGCAAGCAGCGATGATACTACACATATAAAAAACATCTTTAAAAATTCATCGGTTGCAGGAACTGTCGTTTTGGAGACGAAAACCGTAGGCAAGATAGAGGGAGTTCAGTTTAGGGGCGAGTTTTCAGAGGTTGAAGATGATAAGTTAAAAAAGCTCTATTTTAAAACTTTTCCATACGCTCTTGCGATGAGCCCAAAACTTTGGCAGATAAAAGTAGACCACTTCAAGCTAACCGACAATACTTTGGGGTTTGGCAAAAAGATTATTTGGCAGGCTTCTTTTCTTTAAACATGGTACAATCGCTTCCGCTGCTTTGAAAGACTAAAAGCGAGGGAATCTGCGGAGATTTAAATCCATAAGCTCTGCATCCGTGAGGTCTTGAAGCCTCCCACGTAACAAAATAGTATTCACATCTTCTACAGTTAATTCTTTTCATATCTGCTCTTAATTTAAGTGCGCTATTTTAGCATATTTGGTACAATGGGATAATTAAATTTTAAAGAGAAGCGGATGGATAAAATACTTTTAATGCTGCAGCTGCAAGCATCTCTAAATGAGGCGACAAACGGCGATAAATGGAGTGATGGAATCACAAAGAACGGCAAAGTTATTAACTGGAGACGCTGCATCTATATGGAGTGCGCGGAGATGATAGACAGCTTTACGTGGAAGCATTGGAAAAACATCGATCAAGAGGCAGATTGGGACAACCTTCAAGTTGAGGTCGTTGATGTCTGGCACTTCGTTATGAGTCTGGCGATAGAGAACTACTCTCAGACCCTAAGAGGGCAGGTTGAAGATCTGGCAATAAACATCTCAGAGTCAAAGAGCTTTAAAAAGATAGACACGAAAGAGGAGCTTTTTGCAAAGCAGGATGATACCATTGAGAAGATAGAGTCGATCATGATAGATACCCTCTCAAGAGGTCCGCTTGACCTTGAAAAACTTATATCCGACTTCTTTGATCTTGTGGTTATGAGCGGTCTTAATCTGGAGAGCCTCTATAATCTCTATGTAGGAAAAAACATCCTAAACCAGTTTAGACAAGATAACGGCTATAAAGATGGCTCTTACATTAAAGTCTGGGCAGGAGAAGAGGATAACGTCATAATGAAGAGAATTTTAGAGCAAAACAGCGACATAAAACCCGATGAGCTTTATAAAGAGCTTACAAAACTCTACTTGGCGTTAAATAAGAGCTAATTATTGAGTGCTATATTAGAAGTTGAAAATCTATCGTTTGGTTACAAAAAAGAGCATCTGCTTTTTGAGAATCTCTCATTTTCTCTTAAAAAAGGGGAGATAAAAGCGATAGTAGGAGCAAGCGGGGCAGGGAAGAGCACCGTTTTTGAACTTATCTTAGGCAACTTGAAGCCTCTTGGCGGAAGTGTCAAAAGCTCTTTTTGCTCTGAAGTGTTTCAAGATCCCTACAGCTCTTTTCACCCAAGCTATACGCTTTTAAATCAGATAAAAGATGTTGCAAAAGTTGATGAGATAAAGCCCTACTTAAAAAATATAAATCTCGATTATGAACTTCTTTTAAAACTTCCTCATGAACTCTCCGGCGGACAGCTTCAACGTGCTTCCATTCTTCGCGCCATGCTAATGAAACCAGAACTGCTCCTACTGGATGAACCTACTTCCGCACTTGACAATGTTATTCAGTTAGAGGTTATGAGCATGCTTGTAAAACACCTCGATAGAATGGGGATGCTTCTTATCACACACGATCTTGACCTTGCCAAGTGGTGTGCGGATGAGATAATTATGCTTTAAGAAGATACTTTACTATATAAAAACCTCCGCCTGCTGCAAAGACCGAGCCAAAAGCGTTAAGACCCATATTTGCCGCTGCAAGAGCCAAATGCCCTCCGTTTATCAGCAGAAGAGTCTCTATGGCAAAAGTCGAGTAGGTTGTAAGCGCACCCAATATCCCCGTGGAGAGAAACGATTTTGCATGTAGGGAAAAAACGGTAGTGTACATAAAGTATGCGATAAGCACTCCCATAATAAAGCTTCCTATGAGGTTTACGCCAAGTGTTCCGTAAGGGAGTTCATGAGGGACTCTGTGAGATATAAGACCATTTAGGTAGGCTCTAAGAACGGCTCCGATAAAGCCGCCGCTACCTATGGCTAGGATTGTTTGCCAACTCATCGTCATACACCTTTTGCATTTTTACTCTCAGATCCTTTAGCCAGTTCTCATCACTTTTGTCTGCCACAAACGACTCCATATATATCGCTTTTATACGCCCCGGTCTATAGTAGAAATTTTTTACATTATAGTATTTTGATGTCTGCATTAAAACCACGGGCTGAACACGAAGTTTGTAAGTGTCTGCTACAATTTTTGCTCCCGCTTTAAATGGCAGCATTGTATCTTTTGTAGAGCGTGTTCCCTCAGGAAACATTGTTATAAGCCTGTTCGTCTTAAGAACGCGCTTTGCATCTTTTAGAAGTTTTATAAGGGATGTTTTGCTCTCTCGCTCAACCGCTATATCTTGTGCCATTCTCATAATCAAACCAAAGAAAGGAAGATCAAAAAGCTCTTTTTTTGCGACCCATGCAATATCTCTTGATGTAATTGTCTCTATTACTACAATATCTAAATCACTTTGGTGATTTACTAAAAACATCTGAGCATCAGGATCCTCTTTGCCTTGAACTTCAACTGTGAAAAATATGCCTATTCTAATAAGCCAGGCAGATAGTTTTCTGCTGTATGGCTTTGGCAGAATATGAAATGTAAGTATCAAAATAGTAAGAGAGGTGGCAATTACAATAGTGGCAAAAAGCCAGTTAACGTGAGCAAATATCTTCATTTCTTATCCAACCTACCTTTTCTTTATCAAGACGTACTTTTATCCAGCCATCCACTTCATTCTCTTTTTGAAGATGGTACTCCTCTTTGGCGGTCTCAAATATCGTTCCGTTATAAAGAGGAAGCAGATAGATGTTTGACCCCTCTTTTAAACACACCTCTTTTGAGGGAAGACCAACGTATGCTATATATGCCAGAGGCAAAATAATAAAAACAAGATATATATACTTTTTTCTCCACAGTATCACAAAAAAAGCAACTACTGCCACAGCTCCGGCTATCGCCATCTTGAGCATCTCACGAGATTGATCTTTTGGCTTTAGATCGCTTTGCGTTGCAACGCTGTCATCATCAACCACGATAGGTATATAGATGGGAATAAATCTGTTCTTCTGTAGATTGAAGTATGAAAATGAGAGGTTTTCCATATTTTTGTCAATTACAGCGTAGTATGTAATTTTTGAGTCAAAATAGGACTCTGTAATAGACTCTACTCCCTGTTTGTAGGCACTGTTCAAATGAAGAGCGGCTATATCGCAGTTTGTAGCGGTTGCAACAAACACGACGATATTATGCATATTGTCATAGCTTGTTGTCTTATACTCTAGAATCTCAAAAGAGGTTGCTACTATATTGGAGAAATCTTTTTTAGGATTTAGAGAAACAACATTCAAGTCTTGACCAAGAAGAGTGGTGCTTCTGTATATCTCGTCATTGTTACCTATAAGGGTTGCGGTAAAATCAGGAAGTCTGATGCTCTGTGAAGTAGCTAAAAAGTGAAAAGTCTCATAGAAGTATCTGGAATCTTTTTCTCTGCTTGGATAATCGCTTAAAAGCTTTACTCCCTCGGCATTAGAGAGTGTGTAGGAGATATCCATAAAATCTTTAACCGTCGAGAGGCTCTTTATGGTAACGGTAAATATCTCTCCTTTTAGAACTCTTGAGGGAACTTTTTCATAGCTTAGGTATAAGACCTTTGGCAGGCTTTGAATCTCATCCTCGGTAATGAAAGTAGTTTGATTAATATTTTGTGTATCAGCATAGCTCTTGATATCTGAACTCTGCGTTGCGTTTGCAAGCGAGATGCCAAAGATAAAAAAACATGCTAATAAAAAGAGTCTCACGCTTTTAAAAACCCTTGAAGCATCTTGACGCCGTCGCTGCTTCCAAGGAGGCTCTCCATAGCTCTCTCAGGGTGAGGCATAAGACCAAAAACGTTTTTCTCTTTATTGCAGATACCTGCGATAGAGTCTACGCTTCCGTTTGGATTCTTGTCATCTCCGGTTGCATCGCAATATTTTAGAAGAACCTGATTATTGTCGTATAGCTCTTTTAACCCATCTTCATCTATATAGTAGTTACCGTCATGGTGAGCGATCGGGATATTTACGACATCACCGTTTTGAAGCTCTTCTAAAAATATATTATCGTTGCTGATAACTTTTAGATGATGGTGTTTTGATAGGAAGTGCAAACTTTCGTTTCTCTTAAGAGCACCCGGAAGAAGCCCAGCCTCCGTTAGAACCTGAAAACCGTTGCAGATGCCTAAAACTTTTCCGCCGTTTTTTGCATAAGTGCTAACAGCTTTCATAACAGGAGAGAATTTTGCAATAGCACCGCTTCTTAGATAATCTCCATAACTAAAACCGCCTGCAACTACTAAGAGGTCCGTGTCTGATGGAACACTCTGCGACTTATGCCATAAGATCTCTGTTTTAGCGCCAAGTTTCTCAAAGGCATATTGTGTATCATATTCGCAGTTCGTGCCGGGAAACTGTAAAATAGTTACTTTCATTTTACCAGCTCTATATTGTAATCTTCAATTACCGTATTTGCAAGAAGCTCTTCGCACATTTTTGTAACATCTGCCATCGCCTTTACTTCATCGCTCTCATCAAGCTTTAACACTATCTGCTTTCCTACGCGTACATCACTTACATTGTCAAAGTGCAGAGACTCCAGTGCGTGATGCACTGCTTTTCCTTGGGAATCTAAAACACCAGCTTTTAAAAATACGTTTACTATAACTTTCATCATCTTATTTCCCCAAAATTCTGTTTAAAACTTGCTCATACGCAACTGTCAGTCCGCCTAGACCTTGACGGAATCTGTCTTTATCCATCTTCTCACCGCTTGTTATATCCCAAAAACGGCAGTTATCAGGGCTTATCTCATCTATAAGGATGATATTTCCGCTGCTGTCTTTTCCAAACTCTAGTTTAAAGTCCACTAGATTAAGACCTTTTTCTGCAAAGTAAGGCTTAAGAATATCATTTATCTGTCTTGCCATACGGCGAAGTTTGTCAAGCTCGTCTTGAAAGTCAACTAAACCAAGGATTAGCGCATGCTGGTCATTTAGCTTAGGGTCACCCAAAGCGTCGTTTTTATAGTCGAACTCAACTAATGTAAACGGCAGAACAGTTCCGTCTTTGATGCCGAGATTACGGCTTAGACTACCTGTTGCGATATTGCGAACGATAACTTCTATAAGAATAACCTCTGTTCTTTTGTGAAGCATGTGATTCTCATCAAGCATCTTTACAAAGTGTGTCTGTATTCCCTCTGCCTCTAAAAGCTTGAAGAGTTCCGTAGAGATCTTGTTGTTAAGAGCACCTTTTCCAGCTTCGCTGGATTTTTTCTCTCCGTTAAACGCAGTCAAGTCATCTTTAAACTCTGAGATAAGAAGATTTTCATCATCAGTAGTAAACAATTTTTTTGCTTTTCCCTCGTAAAGCAGTTCTCTCTTTTGCATCTTTATTATAGTCCTTTTGTAATGATTAATGCTTTTAAAATATCAACACCAACTTTTAGCTGCATGTCTTTGTTTATCATCTCATCAGTGATGATATATTTTGAGTCTTTTTGAGCCTCTTCCTCTTCCTTCTTACCCTCTACCTTTTCCAGTTCTTCTTCTAAATGTTTCTTTAAGTCAGCCTCTTTTATCGCAAATTCATTTTTGTTTACGGTAACTTCACCTGGAAATACCTCAATGTCCGGTTTTACACCAAGAGCTTGGATGGTTCTACCGCTTGGAAGATAGTATCTGGCAATTGTAAGCTTGATAGCCTCCTCTTCGGTTATAGGAAGAACAACCTGAACACTCCCTTTTCCAAAGGTGTTTTGACCAACAACTATAGCACGTTTGTGGTCCTGAAGAGAACCGCTTACGATCTCGCTTGCACTTGCACTGCCGCCGTTAACAAGAACTATTAGCGGAACATCAGTTATAGTGTTTTTAGAACTGGCAGAGTATATCTCATCGTCCGCTCTGTTTCTTCCCTTTTGTGAGACTATATCTCCCTCATCAACAAAAAGGTCAACAAGTCCGACCGCTTGATCAAGAAGTCCTCCGGGATTGTTTCTTAGATCCAGAACAATTCCTTTTGTTGTCGGCTTTCTCTTTTTTATAGCTTTTGTCACTTCGTCAACCACTTTTTTATCAAAGCTTGTTACGCGTACATATTGGATATCGTTGCCGATAGATTTTGCATATACCGACTCTATGGTGATGATGCCTCTAACTATTTTAATGGTGAGCGGTTTATTCTCTCCCTCTCTTACGATCATCAACTCGATCGGCGTGCCGACCTTGCCTCTCATAATGGTTACCGCTTCATCTATAGTCATGTTAAGAGTTGATTCATTGTTTATTTTTAATATGATATCGCCGGCTTTTATTCCCGCTTTATCCGCTGGAGTGCCCTCTATAGGTGCTATTACCGTCAATGCACCGTCTCTGACACCTACGGTGATGCCAAGCCCGCCGAATTCACCGTTTGTTTGGACTTTTAAATTTTTATAATCTTTTTGGGTAAGGTAGTTTGAGTGTGCATCTAAGTTACTCATCATCCCCTCTAGCGCTTTGTCCATAAGCTCTTCGATTGTTACGTCATCTACATTATACTGCTCTACAATACTTATGACTTTTGTGAATTTTGCCAAGGACTCAAGTCTGGAAGCCTCTTTGCTCTCCTTGTTTTCATCCGTAGCGGCAAGAAGATTTGTGGAAAAGAGCATAGCTAACGCAACCGTTACAGAGACAAAACCAAGAGTAAGTAACTTTTTGTTTTTCATTATTTTTCCTGTATTAATTAAAAAGGACATTATAGTAAAAAGCTGTTTAAATAACAACTTGGGCTAAATTGATTTGCGGTAATTTTTATTTAAATTATTTTTAATATAATACGAAAATTTTAATTATCAAGGCATATATTTATGAGCAGTATAAAAGAGTATTTATCGAGGGATCACGGTCGTTGCGACGAGCTGTTTGCAGCAATGGAAGATGCGGCGGCAAAGTCAATAGAGGGTGCAAAAGCAGCTTATGATGAGTTTGCAGGAGAGACTGAGAGACACTTTCAGATGGAAGAGCGCGTGATGTTCTTGGAGTTTGAACAAAAGACGGGGATGACACAAGGGCCGACTGCGATGATGAGACACGAGCATACGCAGATGAGAAATCTCATCTCTGACATGGGCAAAGCTATTGAAGCCAAAGATAAAGATAAGTTTTTTGGAAGCAGTGAGACATTGATGATATTGATGCAGCAGCACAATATGAAAGAGGAGCAGATGCTCTATACCATGGCGCAGCAGCACTTAAGCGCAGAGTCTGAGCGCATTGTAGATATGATGCGCTCAATGATCGTAGAGCAGTAGAAGATACAGATTTGGATTTTAACGGACTCTCTGTAGATCAGGCACCTCCTATATGGGCACCTCTTAGATTTTTTCTGACGGCTCCTCTCTTTGGAGTTCTTGCCGGGGTACTAATGCTATTAAGCGATGCTAGTGCGCTTGAAAGTAGATCCTCATTAGAGGCGATCGCAATTACACACTCACTGACCATAGGCTTTTTGAGTTTTGTGATCTTTGGGGCGCTTACCCAGATGCTTCCGGTTTTGGCGGGAGTTAAAATTGCAAAAGTAAATCTTGTATCACTTGTATCATATCTATTTTTGCTTTTTGGAACTCTTTGTATGATCTTTGGATTGCTGCTGGATCTCTCTATGCTCATATTTGCAGCTTCTGCGCTGCTCGGCGGTGGATTTTTAATACTTACAATCTCTATGCTCTTGGCTTTTAGAAGTGTTATAAATTTTACTCCAAGCATAAGAGCCATGATAACAGGCTTGGTTTTTGCACTCTTTATATCAGTGATGGGTATGCATCTTTTAGCTTCTTACGGAAGCGGCAAATTTTTGCCCTCACATCTTCTGTTTGCAAATATTCACAGCGTCTGGGCAGTTTTCGGTTTTGCAGGAATTCTGATAATCGGGGTTGCTTTTCATATTTTGCCGATGTTTTACGTAGCGCCGAAATTCAAAAGGTTTTGTAAGCAGAGAGTTGTATGGATCATAAGCGCAGGACTTCTTTTGTGGCTATTTTTAAATCTTTTTCTTGAGTCCTATGCATTAGTCGCAAAGATATGGGTCGCTCTCTTTTTCTGGGCTTTTGCTACAACGGTCTATATAAAACTAAATCAGCGTCGCCGCAAAGTCAGCGATATCACTATATGGTACTGGAGAAGTGCCTCCATTTTTATGACTTTTGGCATCTTTGCATGGGTTTTTAATGATTTTTTTGCCTCAGAGTATATTGTAGTGGTTTCGGTGATGATAGGAGGAGGGTTTATCATCTCCATAATGTCTGGCATGCTCTATAAAATAGTCCCTTTTTTGGTCTGGTTCCATCTGAACGCAAAAGGGTATATGAGCATTCCTACTATGAATGAGATGATAAGCAAAAAGCTCTCAATTGCTCAGTTTATACTATTTATTGTCTCTCTTATAGGCTTTATTGTCTCGTTTTTTGCGCCGGAACTCTTGGCTCTGTTTGCGTTTACATTTATTTTAAGCATGTTAATATTAGAGTACAATATCGCAGTTGCAGTTTTGGTCTACTTAAAAACAATTAAGACAAAGCCCGACTTCGATATGAGCACATTTGCTATGAAAGTGGAAAGTTAAAAGTGAAAAATATTATTTTAGTCGGGTTTATGGGTGTCGGCAAAGGCAGTGTCGCCCGCGAGGTTATTAAAATATCTGACTACATATCTATAGATACGGATGATCTTATAGAGAGTATGGAGAACAGAAGCGTTAAGAAGATATTTGAACAGAGCGGTGAGACCTATTTTAGAGATCTTGAGAAGAGAGTCTCTTTATGGCTGCAAAACTCAGTAAGCAATACTCTTATATCAACCGGCGGCGGATTTTATAAGCAGGAGAATTTAAAAGATATAGGAATAGTTGTGTTTTTAAACTCTCCTTTTGATAAAATTCTAAAACGGATAAAAAGTCATCCAAACGCGCCTAAAAAACTTAAAAAAAGACCGCTTTTAAATGACTTGAAAAAGGCAAAAGAGCTCTATAAAGAGAGATTGCCTCAGTATATGGCCGTTGCGGATATTGTGATTGACGTAACAGACAAGAGCGCGTTAGAGTGCGCTAAAGAACTTCTAGAAAAGGTGAAAGAACATGCGTAGATTGTTTATATTTTTGGTGCTTACAGCAGCGATGAATCTCTTTGCAGTGGAGATAAATTGGGCGAAAGATTATCATGAGGGCATTGAGAATGCACAAAAAAGCGAAAAACCGATACTTTTTGTCTCATCAAGCCACGCATGTAAATATTGTGTAATACTTGATGAGACCACATTTAGGGACGCAAGAGTAGTTGAGAGATTAAACAGAGGTTTTATTTCAGTGGTATCATACAGTGATGAGAGAGACTATCTGCCACAAGAGCTTTGGAGACCGGGAACTCCTGCTATCTGGTTTTTGATGCCAAGCGGTCAGCCGATGTATGAACCGCTAATGGGCGCTATGAACGCCGAGAATTTTCTAAAGGCACTCTCTATTGTCGAAGAAGAGTTTAACAAGGAAAAGAACAAAAAATGATCTTTACAAATTCAAAAAGCAGCAGTTTTAAAGCGGAGTTCAGCGAGCTACTTGGGCGCGGTAAGATGGACATAGAGTCGGTTACTGTAATAGTCGGAAATATTATAAGCGAGATAAAAACAGATAAAGATGAGGCGCTTAAGAGACACATCGCAAAGTTTGACAAATGGACTCCGCTAAAAGATGAAGATCTTAAAATATCTACCGAGTCAATGAAAAAAGCGTATGACAATATTGACGAGAAGTTAAAAAGCTCTCTTCATCTGGCATACGATAGAATAAAAAGCTATCATGAAAAGCAGAAGCCTAAATCTTGGTTTGACACTGAAGCAAACGGTACTATTTTGGGTCAAAAAGTCACTCCCGTCGATAGTGCAGGTCTATATATTCCAGGTGGAAAAGCAGCATACCCATCTTCTCTTTTGATGAATGTGATCCCTGCTCAGGTCGCGGGAGTCGAAAATATAGTGGTCTGTACACCGACCCCTGATAATGAGCCAAATGAGCTTTTGCTTGCGGCATGTCATCTTTGCGGAGTAAGCGATGTTTATAAGGTAGGCGGAGCAAGCGCGATAGCGGCAATGGCATACGGAACGCAGAGCATACCTAGAGTAGATGTCATTACCGGACCGGGAAATATATTTGTTGCTACTGCAAAAAAGATGGTCTTTGGAGATGTAAATATAGATATGATCGCAGGACCTAGTGAGATAGGTATCTTGGCAGATGATAGCGCGAACGCCTCTCATATGGCAATCGATATGCTCTCTCAGGCAGAGCATGACGAGATGGCAAGCTCTATCTTGATAACTCCTTCGCAAAAGCTGGCAGATGAGGTAAAAGCAGAGCTTGAGAATTGGCTGTTGAAACTTCCTCGTCAAGAGATCGCTAGAAGGTCGATCGAAGAGAGAGGAGCGATAATAGTAACATCGGATATGGATGAGGCCGTAGAGCTTATGAACCAGATCGCACCTGAGCATCTAGAAGTTGCTACAATGTCGCCTTTTGAGCTGCTTGGAGCTATAAAACATGCGGGAGCTATCTTCTTAGGGCACAATACTCCTGAAGCTATAGGTGATTATGTCGCAGGTCCAAATCATACTCTTCCGACAGGCGGAACTGCAAAGTTCTATTCTCCTCTTGGAGTTGAAAACTTTATGAAAAAATCCTCTATTATCTCTTTTAGCAAATCTGCTATAAACGAGATAGGAGAAGAGTGCGCACTAATTGCAAATACGGAAGGGCTAACTGCACATGAACTCTCCGTCAGGGTAAGGCTTAGTAACTAAAGCCGCACCTGCTTTTTTTTAATTTTCAAATCTTCCCAATTACAAATAATATTATAAAATTATCACATTTTTATAACTAGTTTAAGCTTTATAAAGGTAGTATACCCGTAGTAAGAAACCCATTCTTTCGTAAGATAAGGGATTCTTTTCGTAAAGATTAAGCATAGTTATAAAACTAAATATTTGTCTGTCAAAAGGCTATTAAGGAGAATATATGCAATTAGGCTTCCTAGTTGATTTACATCTGTGTATGGGATGTAAAGGGTGTGAGATCGCATGTAAAGTGGAGAATGAAGTTCCGCTTAGTACATGGAGACTTCGTGTTAAATATGTGGATGTGGGAACTTTCCCTGAGACGAAAAGAACATTTACACCACTTAGATGTAATCATTGTGAAAATGCACCGTGTGAGAGAATATGCCCGGTGAGTGCGCTTCACTATCTGGAAAACGGTATTGTAAACATTGATAAAGAGCGCTGTATTGGCTGTGCAGGCTGTGTTATGGCTTGTCCTTACGGAGCTATCTATATTGACCCTCAGACCCATACGGCAGATAAGTGTACATATTGTGCGCATAGAGTTGCTTCAAGTATGATGCCTGCCTGTGTCGTTGCATGTCCTGTTCAGGCAAATATTTTTGGAGACCTAGATGATCCGACCTCGAACATCTCTAAGTATATTCAAGTAAATCAAGGCGGAGTTCAAGTTCGTAAACCTGAAAAAGGAACAAATCCTCATCACTACTACGTAGGCGGTGGAAATGTTACTCTTAATCCTCTTGCTTCAGAGAGAGTTGACGGACACTCACTCTTTAACAATATTACAACACTTCCGGTAGGGGGACACCACTAATGGCAATGACACATGAAATTTTAGCAGCAACAAATGCTGTAGTTACATTAGATGCAGCAATCCCTGGGATAGTTTGGCCTTGGCTTGTAACAGTAAATATGTGGGCAAAGAGTATTGGTACCGGTGTTATTTTTATGCTTTTTTTGCTTCTTAGAATGCACCCTGAATCAGTCAAAAATTTAAGACTGCCGACAGCAATAGTTGCATTTTTATTTATTAATATCTTCTTATTGTTTACATTGGCAGACTTACATCAGCCGTTTAGAATGTGGCATATATTTGTTTACTCTAGTTGGTCATCGGCAATTGCATGGGGTTCATTTATGGCTTCAGCATTTTTGGGTCTATTGACGCTTCTTGCATTTCTTGCTTATAAGAAAAATAATGAAACATTTGACAAAGTGTTGTTATGGACTACTATTCTTGCGATACCAGTAACGCTATATACTGCTGCTCTTATGGCTCAGTGTACTGCACGTGAACTGTGGCAGATGCCTACAGAGTCGGCTCAAATGATTTTAGCAGCTCTTCTTGCAGGTTCTGCAGCTATGATCTTAATAGGTGGAAACAAACTTTCTGATGAAGCTAAAAATACTTTAGGTGTTGTTTTGGGACTTAGTGCTTTAATGGCATTTATAATCTATATGGCTGAGTATATATTTGGACCGATGAAAGCAGAAGAGATTGCTGCTGTTGTGGGTTATATTCAGGGAGACGGACCATACGCTGTAATGTTCTGGTTAGGTCAATGGATGACTTATATCTTACCAATGCTTTTTGTTCTTTTAAGCAGAGCAGGTAAAAGTGACAGTATTTTAAAGCTAGCGGCAATTTTAGCACTAGTAGGTCTTGCTATAGTTAAGCATGTATGGCTGATTATTCCACAATTATTACCAATGAGTTAGGGAGAAATATTAATGTATTTAGAAAGTAGAAGAACATTTTTAAAAGGTGCCGCATTTACTGTTGCAGGTGCCTCGATTGCAAAAGGTGTGTTTACGGCTGATGCTATTGCCGACTCGGTTAGTGATAGTAAATTTACAAACACTCCAGACTCTTTATCATTTTACCCTCCTATGAGCGAGTGGGATGACTTTAAAGAGCTAGATGGAGATGATTGGAAAAGAGGCGGTATAGATCGCCATGGTGTAAGAAGCACTTCAAATCCTGAAGGTATAGAAGTTAATGATTATGCAATCGTTCCTACTGCATGTTCAAACTGTGAGGCATCTTGTGGTTTAACTGCATGGATTGATAAGAAGACTTTTACAGTTAAAAAGTATATGGGTAATCCTCTGCACCCAGCATCTCGTGGACGTAACTGTGCAAAAGGTTATGCAACTCAGTCTCAGATGTATGATCCTGATCGTATTGCATTTCCACTAAAGCGTGCTCCTGGTTCTGCTCGTGGTGAAGGTAAGTGGATCCGTACTACTTGGGATGAGGCGATGACAACGATCGGTAAGAAGATGCATGATGCTATAGCAGTGGGTGATGAGCTCTCTAAAAAATCATGTATGTTCCACGTCGGTCGTCCGAATGAGAACGGATTTACGGGTCAGGTATGGTCTACAATAGGTCAAGACTGTTTTAACTCACATACAAATATCTGTTCATCAAATGGTAGAACGCCAACAATTCAGTGGGCAAATGATGACAGAATATCTCCGGATTGGGCTAATGCAAAGCTAATCTTTCTTAACTCTTCGCATGCGGCTGATGCAGGTCACTACTTCCAGCAGTCAGCATCATTTATAGCAGATGCTAGAGCTAAGGGTGCAAAGATGGTCGTAATGGACCCGCGTCTATCTAACTCGGCAGGTATGGCTGATCTTTGGATTGCTGCATGGCCAGGAACTGAACCTGTAATATATCTCTACCTTGTTCAAAGAATTTTGAGTGAAGGTAAAGTCGACAAAGAATTTGTTAGAAGATGGTTAAACTGGGAAGTTTTCTTAGATAACAAAAAATATATGGAGTTTATGGTCAGCAAAGGATATATTTCCAAGGTTCCATCAGATGATGATTTTGATTCATTCTTAGATGTTTTAAAAGAGCTTTACGCTCCATTTACTTTAGATTATGCTGTAAAAGAGACACACGTTCCTGCCTATAAGCTAGAGAAACTTTACGATATGTTTATCTGGGCTGGAACAGCAGTTTCTACCTACTTTTGGAGAGCTGCAGCGGCAGGAAACCGCGGTGGATGGATGAGTGGACGTGCTGGTTATCTTCCTCTAGCCCTTCGTGGAGCTATTGGACCTGAGGGTGGTACGTTCTTTCACCACTGGCACGTTATCTCTGTCGGTGGAAAAGGCGGAAGCGCAACAATAGGTCAAGGTAAACGTGGAGCAGATGTTCCAAAAATCGATGTTTATAACGAACTTTCATGGCCGCCTGAATGGCCTCTTTCTACTTATGAACTATCTTACCTTCTACCGCACCTTCTTGCAGATAAGAAGTGGCAGAAGAAGTGGATAGACAAAGGTCTTAATGTTCCACAGAAACTTGCAGTTTGGATTCCTCGTATGTACAATCCTGTATGGATCAATCCGGATGGATTTAGATGGATAGATACAATAAAAGATGAGTCTAAAATGGAGCTTACTATGAATCTCTCTCCTGTATGGTCAGAGACTAACTGGTATGTGGATTATATTCTGCCTGTTGGTCTTGCAGGTGAGAGACACGATCAGCACTCAGAAGCTACAATGCCTGCACGTTGGACATCTTTCCGTCAGCCTGTTATGAGAGTTGCTTTAGAGAAAGCTGGATGGAAGCCTAAAAACCCTAACCGTGCTACTTTAGAAGCTCACATAAAAGCTGGTCTTGGAGAAGTTTGGGAAGAGAATGAGTTCTGGTTTGATATGTGTGTTAACTATATAGATCCAAAAGGCGAGCTCTATTTAGATGAGTCAAAAACTAAAACTATCAAGTCTATGTGGGAGTCTAAAAAGAACCCAGGTAAGCCTGTTACTATCGCTGAGTGGTATGATGCTGCGTTTGGTGACAACTTGCCAAACCTTAAAGCGACTGCTACATCTGATGATAGATATAAAAACTCTGAATTCCCTGTATATGAGTATATGAGAGATTATGGTGCATGGATGGAAGAGAACAATATCTATTCAGCACAAGAGCGTGAAATAGTTGACGATGGTCAAAACTACATCTCTCACGGACATAAATACAGTAAAAAAGATGTAACTATCGATAAGAGAACAGGTGTTATGAGTGCTAACTCTCACGGTAAGAAAAAATCTATCGGTATTGTTGTTGACGGTAAGAAGATGGAAGGTTTTGCGACGCTTGATAAAAAGCTTGACTTCTTCTGTGAGTGGCTTGCAGATGACTGGAAGTGGCCGGAGTACGCTATTCCATTCTATCCAAGAAATGAGCAAGAGAAGAAAGAGATGGAGCACATCGTATCGCATGTAAATCACTCTTATATGACTGAGAAGAACTCTTATGCATTAAATACCGTATTTAGATTACCGTATAACATTCATACACGTTCTGCAAACTCTAAGCACTTGATGGAGATCTCACAGAACCACGATCCGATCTGGATATCAACTCCAGATGCTGCACGTCAAGGTTTCAAGCGCGGTGATGCAATACGTGTTAGAATCGTAGACAGTTTAACTGGCCTTGAGTCTGGTTATTTTGTAGCTATGGCAATTCCAACAGAGGGTGTTCTTCCAGGTACACTTGCTTGTTCACACCACGGCGGAAGATGGAAGCTTGTAAACTCTGTAAGCATCCCTAACGGTGTTACAGATGGAAAAGTTGACTCTCAGCCGGTTGCTAGAAATATGAACGATCCTAAGTTTATGGCTCACTCACCTGAGAATGCAGGTAGAGAAGGCGGACAGATCAAGATCGAGGACTATAACGGAAACGGCGGCTTAAACAGCTTCGGTGTACCTACTGCTGAACTTCAAATGGATGGCAAAGAGGGTAAACTCAAATATGTTGACGGAATCAAACCTTTCCACTCAGATAGATTTGCAGACTATAATAAAGATAGTGCAAATATCTGGTGGGATGGTCTTAGCGGTTCATGGCAAAATGCTGTTGCTGCTCCGCATCCTGACCCTATCTCTGGTATGCACTGCTGGCACCAAAAAGTAATTTTAGAGCCTGCGCAAGCCGGTGATAAGATCGGTGATATATTTGTAAATTATGACAATAACTTCAAAGTTTATGAGGGTTGGAGAGATCAGCTGACTCGTGGACTTGATGAAAACTCTACGCTTCGTCGTCCAGAGCACATCAAGCGTCCTTGGGTACCTCTATCTCACAAAGCATACGCTGTTAAGATCAGCAAGTAAGAAACTCTATAAAGCCTCCTTTGAGGCTTTATAATTTAATAACACTTTTTATTCTAGAAACAAAAATATCAAACTAACAAAACTTTATAATCCTGCCAGCCACATCCTTATCCATAAACCTATAGTAGTCGTATAACCGACTTCGCTAAAGAGCTCATTACCATCTTTGTCGTAAATAATAGTAGTAGGGAAGACAGAAACGCTATATCTTTGAGTTATATACCCATTGCTGTCGTTTATAGTTTTAAATGTAAGATCACGGCTTTTTAAATACTCTTGTATCTCTTCACCGCTGCCTGATTTAAGAGCGATTGTTAAGACATTAAAACTCTTTGATATTGTCTCTATGTTTTGAGCTTCTGCTTTGCATGTAGGGCACCAAGAGGCCCAGAAGTGTAGTAGTATTGGTTCATTATTAGGCACTTTATATATGCTGCCATCTAAGAGAGTGATCTCTTTGAGATCAATAGGCTCTTTGTTCAGACTGTTGCTTCTGTGGAAGCTTAATATGTTTGCAAATATTGCCATTACTATAATAAAAAGAAGAATCTCTTTTATGTATTTTATAAGTTTATGCTTTGTTAAGTCCATATACTATAGCTTTATTAAAGCATAATTCCTCTTATTGTAAAAAATAACATTCCCGCAAGGACAGCAGTGGCAGGCACAGTAATAAGCCATGCAGCAACAATTTTCTTAATCGCGTCTCTTCTTACGTATTGGATCTTTTTAGCTTTTTTGATGCTCTTTTTGGTTGATTTTATAATCTTTTTCTCATTCGCTATAAGTTTATAGAGCTCTGCAATTCTTGTATAGTCACCTTGAGACTTCTCATCTTTTTCTTCGAGTGCTTTTAGTTCATGTTCATAAGCGCTTTTTGTCAGTTTCTCATCTTCTATAGAGAGTATATCATCCTCTATAGTATGATTTTTTTCATCTTTTGCATAAAGCCACTCTCTTAAGAAACCGACACCAAAGACACCTCCTATAGCTATATGCGTAGAGCTTACAGGTAGACCAAGTTGAGAAGCTATAATAACGGTAATAGAAGCGGCCATGGCAATTGAAAAAGCTCTTATTTGATCCAAGTCTGTTATTTCGGTTCCGACAGTCTTGATCAATCCTGGACCGTATAGTGCCAAACCAAGAGCAATTCCAAAAGCCCCAACTGCCATAACCCAAAGTGGGATAGAAGCGGCTGATGATACACCTCCGTTAACAACTGCATCGTTAATTGCCGCTAATGGCCCAATTGCGTTTGCAACATCGTTTGCACCGTGAGCAAAACTAAGAAGTGCAGCTGCAAAAATAAGTGGAATGGTAAATAGTGTATTTACAGACTCTCTAGAGTTTTGAAGAGCTGTGGTATTTGAGCCGACTCTCTTTTTTACAAACATATATACCAAAATTGCAACTACCAGACCTATCATAGATGCGGTTGTAAATGATGGTTTTTGCGTAATCTCAAGCGATATCAGAGGCAGAGCGTTGAGGAGTTCAAGTATGTTTGGCCAGATATGTTTAACACCCTTTAGTATAAGGTATGTAACAAATGCCCAAGACATAATTGCTACAAAGATAGGAACATATCTTTTTGCAGCCTCGATCTTGTCATCTTTAAAGACGATCGATTTTTTAATAGCAAAAAGGAAAGCTGCAGCGATAACGCCGCCCAAAACAGGAGAGATCACCCATGATGCAACTATGCCTCCCATTGTACCCCAGTTAACTATGCTGACTCCTGCTGCCGCGATCCCGGCGCCCATAACGCCTCCTACTATGGAGTGTGTCGTAGATACCGGTGCTTTCATCATAGTGGCAAAATTAAGCCATAGCGCAGCTGCAAGAAGAGCTGCCATCATAGCCCATATAAAAGGATCAGGATTTCCGCCAAAAGCTGAGATGTCGATAATCCCGTTTTTGATAGTTTTAACAACGTCACCGCCGGCAATAAGTGCGCCTGCAGCTTCGAAAATTGCAGCGATAATAATAGCAGTAGTAAGGGTAAGCGCTTTTGCTCCAACGGCAGGACTGACGTTGTTGGCAACATCATTAGCCCCTATGTTCATAGCCATATATGCGCCGATCAGTGCTGCTACGGCAAGAAATAGGTTGTTAGAGACTCCGCCGTTACTTAAAAAACTAAATGTCAAAACTCCTATCATAAAAAATAGGGCAAAACCGAGTCTTGTGAAATCTGTCGCACTCTTTTTAAGTGCCTGCTTTTGAATTTTATCGACAGTACGAATTTCCATTAAATGCCTTTTTATTGATGGTGCAATTATATTGTAAAATTAATTATAGAATAATTACAATGTCTATTTTATGTAGGCTTTGAAAATCTTCTGTTCTTCAATTGGTCTGTCACCGCCGGCTCTTCCAGTTGTTGCAACACTTTGAAGTCTTTCTATAACTACCATTGATTGTGCAGTTGCTTGACCAAATATCGTATGTCTTCCGTTTAACCATGGAGTTGGAGCCGTTGTTATAAAAAACTGACTGCCGTTTGTGTGAGGGCCTCTGTTTGCCATAGCCAAAATGCCGGCTCTGTCAAACATTTTATTTGTAAACTCATCTTTGAAGTCCTCCTTCCAGATGCTCTCACCGCCTCTGCCTGTGCCTGTTGGATCTCCGCCTTGAATCATAAAGTCTCTGATAATACGGTGAAAAACAACACCGTCGTAATAGCCGTTTTTTACATGTGTTAAAAAATTCTCAACTGCCAGAGGTGCGATATCAGGGAACAGTCTAAGCTCAATTGCTCCTTGAGTTGTCTCTAAAACAACATGGGGTTCACTACTTTGTGCACTAAGGTTCAGTGAAAAAAGCGTAAGTAAAATAAGTAGAATTTTTTTCATTCTATCTCCTTTTGTATGATAGTAATATTGTATCTATTTTTATTGAAATTTAAAACGATGACAGAATATTTGTTTAGAGATCGATTATATAGTGTGTTTAAATAGAAAGAAGTATATTTTAGAAGAGATTTGCCGCAAAACAAATTTGCGGCAAAATGAGGTCTTATTTACCAGCAGCAACGCGGTCTTTAAGACCTTTGCCAGCTTTAAATTTAGGAACCATCTTGTCTTTAGTAGTATAAGTCTTGCTTGTACCAGGAACTTTACCACTTTTTCCTTTTTGTAGTGAAGCACTAAAGCTTCCGAAACCTACAAGAGAAACATCTTCTTTTTTTACTAATGCAGACGCTACTGCATCTGTAAATGCTCTGATAGCTGCTTCAGCTTCAACTTTAGTTTTGTAATTACCGCTTGCTTGCACTAGTTCAACGAATTGAGCTTTATTCATAAATCTACCCTTGAATTTATAAAGATTTTCCGAAACCACATAGCTCTAAAATATAATTTTAAAGTTACGCAATTCAGCTACAGACACTTTATAGTTTATTTGCTTAAAGATTTCTTCTTTTTATCTAAAAATGATAAAAAATGTGAACTTTTTCTCTTTTTTAGTCCAAATTTTGCACGTTTTAGTAGTTTTGAGAGAACACTGCTGATCTCATCAGCTATAATAAAAGAGGATAATTCTTTTAGTTTTTTGTATTTATTATTGCCTGTATGTATGGATAAAAATACATCTTCTAAAGCATCTTTTTCTTGTTTTGTCAGTGTACTCATAATCTCAATCCTTAAGTTTGTTTATTTTTCTTACTGCTCTAATGATCTCATCGTCTTCTAGTCTGCCCAACATCTCCATTACAGTAATAGCAGCTTGAGGCTTGGCACGTCCCAGCTTCCAATCCTGATATGTACGCATAGATATCCCAAATGAATCAGCCATATCTTTAAGAGATATTTTCTTTCCATTGTTTTGAGACTCTAGTGAGTTATGAAGAATATTAAACAGGTCATTAATTTGCATAAGAGATTGTACGGAATAAATACTTAAATATACATTCAATTATAATAAAAACACGTAATATATTCTTTTATATAAATTAAATTATATAAAATACAACTTTAAGTATATATTTAAATATTTAAAAATTATATAATATACGGAATACCGTGTGAAATTTACATTGAAAAATCTTCTAACTTTAAGTATAAATAAGAAACTAGGAGATTGAAAAAAAAATGAGAAGAGAAGAGAGAGTGTGCTAAAGAGAGTTACTTCTCTATTAGGATCTTCTTTTGGGTAGGGTGCAGAGTAATATAGTCGCCTGATTCAACCAAATAAAAAGGCTCATAAGCAGCTTCATCTGTTTTATAGGTAAGCTCTTCGCCGTCGGCAAATGTGAAAGTGATAGTGTTGAGCCCTCTAAATGGCTCCTCTACGGTTATCTTTGCATGTTTAACACAGTTTATTATTTTGTCCTGCTCTATTTTTAGCTCATTTATCTGCTCTTTTAAAGTAGGAACATCTGTAGGGGTGTGTTTTAGTGCACCATCAAGTTTATACTTTAACTCTTCCATCTCTTGAGCTAAAAAATTATATTTGCTATTTAGTGTCGGAATGTCTTTGTAGCTAATTTTAAAGAGGTTGTCCTCTCCGCTTACGCGCTTTATGGTTATGGAGTTGGATGCATATACTTTGAGATTGCTTTTAACGTTTTGTATAGTTACGTTTTCTGCATAGACAGTACCGCCAAGAGAGTTCTCTATCTCAACGTTCGTTGCGTGAACTTCACCACCTTCTAAAAGGGCTATTTTTGCACTATGACATCTAAGTCTGCCTTTATGTCTGTTTATGGTAGCAAACTTCGCCTCTTGGCTGGAGTCTTTGTGCGTTGCGCCGTCTATCGTAAGATTGACGGCTCTCAGAGTTGATTTTGCGCCGACATGGCCGTTTATATGAATTGTCTCGGATGTGAGTTCAACACCCTCTCCAAGAGAGTCTAAAGAGGTATCGTTTTGAGAGATAATGACCTCAATATTGTTCGCTTCATCTTTTGCTACAGAGTCCTGAACACGGGAGAGATGCTCCATTTTGATCTTGTTATCAATATAGAAGTTATTTTCATCAAAGTGAACATAGCCTTTGAGTCTGCTTTTATATATCTTTTTATCTTCGTTTTCAACAATCTCAATGCTCTTTTCATCAACATGACACTTCAGGTCTTCACTGTTTTTTAAATAGTCGTTATCAATGATCTCCCCAAATGCGTTTAGTCCGTTTTTGCCAAAAACAGGTTTGATAAAATCAACTAGGACCTCGCCCTCATCTACTTCTATCACCTGATGGTTTGTCTCTTTTTGTAAAAAGCGCATTATAAGTTTGCTGTTTCTTCTTATTTCCGGTTCAACTCCGCTAAAGAGAGGAATCTTTACTTTTTTGACAAATTTGCCGCTGTAGAGATATTTTATAAAAGCTTTTAGCTTCTCTTTCATCTGTGTATCAAAGATATTTATGAGAATTCCGTTTAGAGCTTTTATGTTGTTTAGCTCCTTTAAAAGAAGCAGGTATATCTCTTTTGGCTGATATTTTTTATAAGGAATATCTGATTCAGGATGAAGAATTATTGCGGGAGATATATTGTTGTCTGAGAAGTTAATGTTATAGTTTAGTTTAACTATTTTTTTAGGGGTCTCTTTTACAGTAATGGTATATATCTGTTTGATTCTCACATGTTCATTGACAAGTTTATCATGATCTTTGTAGTAGTCGTGTATATCTTCATTGTAAAGTACAAAGCTGTCATCCGCGACCGTTTTTATATAGGTCTCTACTACGTTTATGTTAAACGAGAACTCCAGCGGCGAGCGATCATTTTCAGAAGCAAACTTATCTATAGTGGCGTTGATATTTTTAGTTTTAAATTTTTTAGTAAGCAAGCAGATCACTATAGTCGTATTTTGAAAAATCTAGGTAGAGCTTTCCGTCCTTGTGAATTACTCTTACATCGTTGTCATAAGCATCCAAAAATCTTCTCTTTATCGCTTTTTTTTGTGATGATTTTAGGTCTAAGCGCTTTAGATACTCTTTTAACTCTACTATTTCAAGGTTCTCTGGAGGTACCATCCTGTTGTTATGGTTAAAGCTCTCTACTTCGTGTATAGTGGTGGCTTCCTGCTCAAACTTCATCTTCTTGTTTACAAGCTCTAAGATATTTTTTAACTGCTCATCTTTTGAGCTGTATATCTGCTCTATCTTGTCTCTCTCTGCACGCAGCATCTGCTCTTTGTCATCTATTAGTTTGTCTATTTTAGCTTCAAGCTGAACAATTTTGTTCTTTAGAAAGTTATTCTCTTTTTGGTAGAGTGCCAAAACAGTTGCAACGGTCGTTTTGGGCTTGATTATCTGCTTCTCTTCGTTTGGAGTGCTCTTTTGCTCTTCGTTTATCTCTTCTCTTTTGTCTCTCTCAAGGGAGCTTCTTGTTACTATAATGTACGTTTTGCCCTCTTCGATAATATAGTTTAATTTTTTTGCTCTAATCTTCGAGTTTACCATCTCTTTAGACATCTTAAAATATTTGCAATATTCATCTACCGTTAGTCTCATTTGAAATCCCGATTATTTTTTCGGACATTTTAGCATAATAATGGTTTTATGAAAGTTATTTTAAATGAAGACTATAATACAATTAGGCAAAAAATTTATCAAAAAAGAGTTTAATAATGGGTGTTTTAGATATTGTAAAGCCGGGTGTACTATTTGGCGACGATGTGCAAAAAGTTTATCAATATGCTAAGGAGCACGGTTTTGCCATTCCTGCAATAAATGTTGTAGGAACTGATTCTATAAACGCTGTTTTAGAAGCTGCGGCAAAAGTGAAGTCCCCCGTAATTATTCAATTTAGCAATGGCGGGGCTTCATACTATGCAGGCAAAGGGTTGAGCAATGAGGGAGAGAGAGCAGCAATTGCTGGTGCGGTCTCAGGTGCGATCCATGTTCATATGATGGCAGAGGCGTACGGAATCCCTGTTATTTTGCACACTGACCATGCCGCAAAAAAGCTTCTGCCTTGGATAGATGCTCTTCTTGACGCAGGCGAGAGTCACTACAAAAGCAACGGCAAACCTCTCTACTCTTCTCATATGCTTGACCTTTCCGAAGAGAGCTTGGAAGAGAATGTGGCAATTTGTAAAAAATATCTGCAAAGAATGAGCAAGATTGGTATGAGCATCGAGATAGAACTTGGAGTTACAGGCGGAGAAGAGGATGGAGTAGATAACTCGAATATCGACAACTCTCTGCTTTATACACAGCCTGAAGATGTGGCATTCGCATATAAAGAGCTGAGTGAAATCTCGCTTAATTTTACGATAGCAGCATCATTCGGTAATGTTCACGGTGTTTATAAGCCTGGAAATGTTGTTTTGACTCCAAAGATATTGGATAACTCCCAAAAGTATATTGAGGAGAAATTTGGTACTGCTCAAAAACCTGTAAACTTTGTATTTCACGGCGGTTCAGGCTCAACTCTTGAAGAGATACGCGAAGCCATAAGCTATGGTGTTATAAAGATGAACATCGATACCGACACACAGTGGGCTACTTGGATAGGCGTTAAAGATTATTACGAGAAAAACAGAGATTATCTTCAAGGCCAGATCGGAAATCCTGAGGGCGAAGATAAGCCCAACAAGAACTATTACGACCCTAGAAAATGGCTAAGAGCAGGTCAGTTAACACTTGTTCAAAGAGTTGAGAGTGCATTTTCAGACCTAAATGCCATAGGTAAAAACTAATAAAGAATAGTCAGTTTTAGCTCTCTTTATAAATATCTTCTATATTTTTTAGATGCGGATTTTGTAAAAAATATGAAGAGAGCTCTCTGTTTAGCCTGTTCTCGTTAAATCTCCAAAACTTCTCTTTATCAAACTTCTCATCTGCTATTATTAAATTAAAGAGCTTTTTGCTGTCAATATCTGGACCGTTTTTCTTTATAACTTTTATTATGATGTTCTGTAGCTCTTCCTGCGCCTCTTTGGTCGTATCGTCATCTTCAAGCTGTTTGTTCGGTAAAAATGCATATATCTTCCAGAAGCTGATCGCAAAAAGCAGTATAAAAAATATCATCATTAAATGCGATGTCTCTATCTCCATCCCTCTGCCTTTAGTTTTTTGTAGATTATATGGTTTGTATCATAATATTTTGGTTAAAATTTCAGCCTAGGAAATTAAAATGAATGATAAAGTATTTACAAAACCGATAAAAAAACAGTTTGAGTTCGATGAAGAGGTCGCTGCAGTCTTTGATGATATGCTTCAAAGAAGTGTACCCTTTTATAAAGAGTCTCAGAAAATTACGGAGTTTTTCGCGCTTAAACAGTTAGAAGACGGCGGCGTGGCTTATGATCTGGGGTGCTCGACCGCAACACTTCTTATAAACATAAGCAGAAAACTAAAAAAAAGCGCGACTCTCATCGGGCTTGACAACTCCGAAGCGATGCTTGAACAGGCCAGAAAGAAGTGCGAAGCATTCAGGGCGGACATTGAGCTTGCAAACGCGGATATACTTGAGTATGAGTACAAAGAGGCTGACCTCTTTATCAGTAACTATACGCTTCAGTTTATACGCCCGCTTATTCGTGAGGAGCTTGTAAAGAAGATATCCGCTTCACTAAAAAAAGAGGGTATTTTTATCTTTAGCGAAAAGGTTATAAGCCATCATCCAAAACTGAATAAAGATCTGATCGAGTGTTACTATGACTTCAAAAAAGAGCAGGGCTATTCAGAGTATGAGATAATGCAAAAAAGAGAAGCGCTTGAGAATGTTCTAGTCCCCTACAGCGAGGATGAAAATATTAAAATGGCAAAAAACTGTGGTTTCTCACACTGTGAGGTAGTATTTCGCTGGGCAAATTTCGCAACATTCATAGCTATAAAGTAAAATCGCTTCATATTTCGTCGTTAATTTAACTTTTCTCGTTCCCACGGTCTCCGTGGGAATGCATATAAGTCAAAGCAGACAAAGAAAGTATACACTCCCACGCAGGAGCGTGGGAGCGAGATATAATTAATCATTCGACTAATTGTCATAGATTGTATAGTTTTTGAAAATATTCAGCCCGTCTACCATTCTAGGCATATAATCATCGTTAATCATCTTTTTATATCCAGCATTATTTCCAAGGTCCTGAGCATTAGCAACAAGTTTACTATAAGCATCTTTTATGAGATTTTCATTATTTAACATAAAATTGAATTGACCTATTTTTTTCTCTATCTCTTCAATCATTGCCTTTTGATTTTCAGGCTTCTCATAATATTCCCAACTTCCCTCTATTCCATATTTTCTTAAATCCATAGTTTGATTATTGACATAATTAAAGTCTATATCATTCGGATTTTTCGGATAGTATTTTTCATCTTGGTCTAAAAACCATTTAAGTGAATCTGGATCAGCTCGTCCGGCTTTTATAAGTGTTTCTAAAAAATTTATTGTTGAGTAGCTTGTATCCATGAATGATGATCTTAAATTCGCAGCATATATTCTAGCTTCTTCAATCGTTTTACCCTGTTCCAAACCTTCATAAGTCGCTGCATTAGTAAAACGAGCCAACTCTGTTGCGTTATGAACTCGTTCATCCTTTCCCCAACTATTTACTGGGTACTTTTTCATAATTTCATGAGCACCTTTTTGCATCTCTATAAAAGCTTCTTCTCCACCAAATATGTCATAAGCTTTTTGGAATGCTTGTGCATAATCAAGTTTTTGTGCTTCTTCTTGTTCTGGAGTAAGTTTTTGACCTAATTCAATACGCGTACCCTCAAGAAAAGAACTTACAATTTTTAAAAACTCTGGACCTGAAATATAGTTTGGATAAGCCTCATGAACTTTTCTTGTTTGAAGTTCTTCGTCTGTTTTGGAGTAAGTTTCAGGAATCGGAGTATATACATCTTTATACTTCTCTTGCATCTCAGCCATTTTTCCAGTAGCTTGAGACTCTTTAGCACTTTGCGTTTGAGAACTCTCTTGTATAGCCGTAGCAAGTGGGCTCTCTTCTGTCTCGCTCATAGTCGGCGCTACTTGTTGCTTGATCTCTATCTCTTGCTGTGTCGTTATTATGGGTTCTTGAGTTTTGTTTTGAACCCCTGTAGTTGCTTTTGTAGGTTCTTCTTTATTTTGTATTTCAGCTATTTTATCGGTTTGCTCTGTTTGTGTGGAAGTTGTGCTCTCATACGCTGAAGTGGCATCAGGCGCCGTTGTTTTGTTTGTCGCTTGTGTGTACCCAGTTTGAGTGGCTGATGAAACATTCATTTAAATACCTTTTAATCCAATATATTAAAAATTACCAAACATTCCCTTTTGGCTTCTCTTCTTCGGCTCCTACTACATAGTCTATCGCTTCATCCGCTTTTTTTTCAAGTTCTTTGTAAGTGATTATGTCATCTTTGCCGCACTCTTTGTGGTAGTAGCCCTGAACGTCGTAGTACTCCTCGCAGTCGCTGTAGTACTTTAGTGACACGCCGTGTTTATTGACACATCCTGAGAAGATAAATAGTGCTGATATAGTGAGTAAATATTTTGTCATAGCTCTTTTCAAGCAAAAATTAATCCACATTCGTCTTAAACTTTAAAACTCTCTTTTGTTTTGCACTGCTGCGTTAAAAAACACTCATCGCATTTTGGGTTTTTTGCTTTGCAGATGTAGCGTCCAAAAAGCACCATTCCCTGATGAAGTGTGCGCAGATCGGTTTTAAACTTTTTTACAAGGGTTGCTTCTGTCTTTATCGCTGTATTGTCATCGCTTAGACCAAGCCTGTGTGAGACGCGAAATACATGGGTATCAACCGCCATCAGATTTGCTCCCGTATACTCTATCATCACGACGTTTGCAGTCTTTTGCCCCACTCCTGCAAGTGTTACAAGCTCTTTTTCATCCATCGGTATCTCACCGCCGTAAACCTCTACGACCCTTTTTGCCATCTCTATGATGTTTTTTGCTTTATTGTTGAAAAATGAACAACTGTTAATGATGGACTTTACATCTTCTATGTCAGCTTTTGCCAATGCTGATGGAGTCGGATATTTTGCAAACAGAGCGGGCGTTATAATATTTACTCTGACATCTGTGCATTGAGCTGAAAGTGCGACCGCAACAACAAGTTCGTAAGCGTTTTTGTAATTTAGCTCGGTCACGGCATCGCTGTATTTTTCTATAAAAAGGTCGTAAATCTCTTTTATCTCTTTTTTTGTGGCTTTTTTCATGGCGTAATTATATACAAAATGCGCTCCGTTTAATAATCATTAGCATTAACTAACTAAAATTTTTTTACATAAAGAAGGAAGTATTAATGAAAAAAGTAACACAACTAGTAGCTTCGTTAGCTATTGTATCGACAATGTCAATGGCTCAAACCTTGGTGACCGTAAACGGCACTGCAATTACTCAAGAAGATGTAGATAAAGAGCTTATGACTGCAACGCAGGGAAGACTCAATCAAGTTCCACCTGAAAAGCAGGCAGAATTTAGAAAGCAGGTCTTAGAGCAGCTAATCGCAAAAGAGCTTGTTTATGATGACGCTGAAAAATCAGGACTACTGCAAGCACCTGATTTTAAAGAGAGATATGAAGAGGTGACAAACCGCATTAAAAAAGAGGTCGCTATTCAGATCTGGCAAAAAAGAGAGTTTGACAAGATAGCTATCTCTGAGAAAGAGAAGAAAGATTACTACGATGCGAACAAAGAGGAGTTTGCTGAAGATGAGAGCGTAAGAGCTCGTCACATTCTAGTAGAGAAAGAGAGCGATGCTAAGAGTATTATCGCTCAACTTAAACCTCTAAAAGGCGATGCTCTGAAAAACAAGTTTATGGAGATCGCAAAAGAGAAGTCGACTTGTGCGAGTGCTCCTGAGGGCGGTGATCTTGGCTACTTTTCAGAGGGACAGATGGTTCCTGAGTTTAACGACAAAGCATTCTCAATGAAAGCAAAAGAGTTCACTCTTGAGCCTGTAAAAACTCAATTTGGTCATCATGTTATATATGTTGAAGATAAAAGACCTAAGACGACAAGAAGTTTTTCTGAAGTAAAAGCAGCGATCGAGCAGAGACTAAAAGTGGAAAAAGCTAAGAGTGTTATGCTTGAAAAGATGAAAGAGCTAGAGAAAAAAGCAAAAATTCAATAGATTCTAAATTTATGTATTCTCCCATCTCGGAACTATATGTTGATGGGAGACGTTTTTATGTTAAAAGAGATGATCTTATAGATCCTTTTTTAGCAGGAAACAAATACCGCAAACTATACACGCTTCTACAAACACCACCTCAAAAATTTAAAACTGTTATCTCTTACGGCGGAACACAGTCAAATGCAATGCTTGCAATTGCCGCAATGTGTAAAAACAAGGGCTGGGAGTTTATCTACTACACAAAGCCTCTAAGCACTACACAAAAGGATGAAAAGGGCGGCAATTTTTACCATGCCAAGAGACTCGGGATGAAGCATATAGAGCTCGCTAATGATCTCTACAGAGATTTTATAGCCTCTTTGAGATTGAACCTTGATGAAGAGACATTTGTGATAGATCAGGGCGGAGCTGTAGAGGAAGCAAGGCTTGGGCTGGAAGTTTTGGCCAAGGAGATAAGAGAGCAGAATTTGCATCTAAAATCTTTAGCCACCCCATCCGGAACAGGAACAACAGCGCTTTTTCTGGCTCTCTCTCTGCCTGAGTATAGAGTCTATACAACCCCTTGCGTTGGTGATGCCGACTACTTAAGAGAGCAGATGAGCGCACTTCATGAGATACCGAAAAATCTTACTATTTTAGAACCCAAAAAGAAGTACCACTTTGCAAAGCCGTATATAGAATTTTTAGAGATGCAGCAAAAACTTTTAAGCGGCGGAGTAGAGTTTGATCTTATATACGCTCCAGGTATGTGGAGAGCACTTTTGGAGCAGACCGATGAGGAGATTTTATATATTCACAGCGGCGGAGTGAGCGGCAACGAGAGTATGTTGCAGAGATACAAGCAAAAAGGTTTTATATAAAGATAACGTTTTCTTCTATATCTGCTCTGCTTGGCTTATAGGTGTTGATCTTTGCATCCTTGTCTTCATAGCCCAGAACAACACTGTACAGAAGCGCAAGGTTTTCACTCAGCTTTAAAACATCTGCAACAACTCTTCCAAACTCGGTAGTTGAGCCTTGAGGGCAGCTATCTATGCCAAACTCTTGAGCCGCAAGCATAATTGTCTGCATATATGCACCGCAGTCAATAAGAGCGCCTTGCGCGCCATCTATCATAGATTTATCCGTAAAGACAAAAAATACGGTGCGTGCCCCGAACCATCTAAAATTGTCATGCCACATCTTTGTGCGTTTCTCTACATCTTTTCTATCCACGCCCATTAGAGTGTATAGCCCAACACCTGTCTCTATTCTTCTCTTTTTATAGGGTGCTTTCCAGTTTAGCGGATAGTACTGGATGAACTGGTCATGTTCTACACCACTGTTCATTTTCTCAATTATTGCATCACCGATATTTTTTAAGACATCTTCATCGCTGATAGCGTAGGTGATCCAAGGCTGCATATTTGCTCCGCTTGGCGTCATGGCAGCGGTTTTTAAAATTTTTTCTTGAATATCACGCGGCACCGGCTTTGGTAAAAAGGCTCTCTTAGAGGAGCGTTTTACTATAGCATCTACAATTGTCGGCATATAAAATCCTAATAAAATTTTTTTGGAATTATAATATAAATTAAATTAAAAGCCACTATAATATAACTAGACTAAAAAGACTTGACAAGATGTCACTCAACTTGATATAATATTCTTCAAAATCATAAAGAGGAATTTATAACAATGAATAATATATTTGAAAAACTAACAAACAATATGAGTGAATCGATTGAGTCCGCGGTCTCGCTGGCACTCTATAATAAAAATCAGGAAGTAGAGCCTATACACTTCTTATGGGCACAGCTTACAAACTCAAACTCTGTGTTGAACCAACTCTTTAACAAAATGGGCATTGACAAAGTAGCTATAGAGCTTGACGTAAAAAGCATGAGCGAGAAGCTTCCTAAATCTTCTACCGTCTCAAAAGAGAGTATTAGAATCTCTAAAAACTTTGTGCAAACGCTTGAGAACGGTGTCGGGCTGATGACAAAAAACGGAGATTCCTTTTTGGCTGTTGACACCTATCTGTTGGCAAATCTAAAAAATGAGCCATTCTTTAGCCTTTTGAAAAAGTATATAGATATCTCTGAACTTGCAAAGAATATCGAGGCTTCAAGAGGCAATACGAAGATAGAGTCTCAAAGTTCGGATGAGACTCTTGAGTCGCTTAAAAAATATGGAATAGATTTAACGCACGAAGCAAAAGAGGGTAAACTCGCTCCCGTGATTGGGCGTGATGAAGAGATCACACGTATGATGCAGATACTTATCCGTAAAACCAAAAACAATCCTATGCTACTCGGTGAACCTGGTGTCGGTAAAACAGCATTGGTCGAAGGACTTGCTCAGAGAATAAGTGATGGCAAGGTTCCTACATCGCTTCAAAACAAAAAGGTGATAGCTCTTGATATGAGCGCACTTATAGCAGGTGCAAAGTACAGAGGTGAGTTTGAAGACAGACTTAAAGCTGTAATTGATGAGGTAAAAAAGAGCGGAAACATCATACTTTTTATAGATGAGATCCACACGATTGTAGGAGCAGGGGCAAGTGAGGGGAGCATGGATGCGGCAAACATTTTAAAGCCTGCACTCGCACGCGGAGAGCTTCATACTATAGGCGCAACGACGCTAAAAGAGTATAGAAAATATTTTGAAAAAGATATGGCGCTTCAGAGACGTTTCTTGCCTATTAATCTTGATGAACCGACGGTCAATCAGTCGCTCCAGATACTGCGCGGTATAAAAGAGCGCTTAGAGACGCATCACAACGTAACTATAACCGACAGCGCTTTAGTTGCCGCAGCAAAACTCTCCGACAGATATATTGCGGACAGATTTCTGCCTGATAAAGCAATCGACCTTATTGATGAGGCAGCGGCAGAGCTGAAGATGCAGATAGAGTCAGAGCCGCATACTCTAAGCAACGCCAAGATAAAAAGCTCCGAGCTTCATGTCGAGCAAGAGGCGCTTAAGATGGAGGATACTCCGGCAAATACAAAACGTCTGGAAGAGATTAAAAAAGAGCTTGCGGATGTTGAAGAGAGCATAAGAAGCTTGGAAGCTCAGTTTGCGTATGAGAAAGAGGTCTTTGGAAAGATATCAAGTATTAAAAATGAGATCGAGGCAAAAAGAAGAGAGGCTCATGTAGCTAAAAGCACGTCAGATTTCAATCGTGCGGCTGAGATAGAGTATGGAGAGATTCCGGCACTTTTAACTCAAGAAAAAGAGATTAACGAGAATTGGGAAAAGCTTCAAAAAGAGGGAACTCTGCTGAAAAACAGCGTTGATGAGGAGTCGATCGCTTCGATAATCTCAAGATGGACGGGTATCCCTGTTAAAAAGATGCTCCAAGCAGACAAAGATAAGATACTAAATGTCGAAGAGGAGCTAAACAAAGAGGTAGTAGGGCAGAGCAAAGCTACTCATGCAGTTGCCAGAGCAATAAAAAGAAACAAAGCAGGTCTCTCAAGCGGAAACTCTCCTATAGGAAGTTTTCTATTCTTAGGACCGACAGGTGTGGGTAAAACACAGACTGCAAAGACACTTGCCAAGTTCTTGTTTGACTCGCCGGATGCTATGATAAGAATAGATATGAGCGAATATATGGAGAAGCATGCAGTCTCAAGACTCGTAGGTGCAGCTCCGGGATATGTGGGTTATGAAGAGGGCGGACAGCTTACAGAGGCGGTTAGAAGAAAGCCTTACAGCGTAATTCTTTTTGATGAGGTCGAGAAGGCTCATCCAGATGTCTTTAACATATTGCTGCAGGTTTTAGATGATGGAAGATTGACCGATAACAAAGGCGTAACGGTTGATTTTACAAATACTATTATCATCCTCACTTCAAATATTGCAAGTGAGAAGATAATCAACAACCCTAACTCCGATGCGCTTCAAGAGATGGTTATGGGTGAGCTCAAACAGGCATTTAAACCGGAGTTCTTAAACAGACTCGATGACGTAGTTATATTTAATGCACTTGGACGTGAGCAGATAGTGGGAATCGTGGATATATTCTTCAGTGAGATAGCTCAAAAAGTAGCCTCTAGAGATATCACACTTACACTTAGCAAAAGTGCAAAAGCATATATAGCCGAAGCTGGATTTGACCCTGTTTACGGGGCAAGACCTCTTAAACGTGCTCTTTATGAGATAGTAGAAGACAGACTTGCGGAACTGATCCTTGAGGGTAAAATAGAGGAGGGTTCAAGTGTGGAGTTTGACTTTAAAGATGGCGAGATAGAGGTTAAAATATCTTAATAACCATCTTTAGATGTTACATAAGTGTGCTCAATTGCACTGATGTGCAAATCTTAACCACGCTTTAAGTAACTTTCTTATATGATTTCGGACTTAATTTTAAAGAAGGATATGTCATGAAAAGAACATACCAGCCTCATAACACGCCAAGAAAGAGAACTCACGGTTTTAGATCAAGAATGGCAACAAAGAATGGCCGCAATGTAATTAACCGCCGCCGTGCAAAAGGTCGTAAAAAATTGTCGGTTTAGGAAATTTCTATACGCTAAAACTCCATAAAGAGTTTCAGTATATATATAGAAAAGGAAAAGATGCACACTCTGATAGTGTAGTGCTGTTTTTTCTTCCCGCTAATGAGATTCATAAAGTGGGTTTTACGGCGACCAAAAAAATAGGCAACGCCGTAAAAAGAAATAGAGCAAAAAGAAGACTTAGAGCTCTCTTTCGTGAATTCTCACCAACTCTCAAAGACGGCACATATATTTTTGTAGCCAAACAATCAATCAATGAAGTCACACACCAAAAACTCAAAAATGATTTTCAAAAGATCTTAAATCGTTTAAATACGATAAAGAAAGAGCCTAATGATTAGGAAGTTTTTACTTAAATTTTTGTGGCTTTATCAAAAGTTTTTTACGCTTATCGGATACGGCAGTTGCAGATATTACCCATCTTGCAGTGAATATGCAAGAATCAACTTCGAAAATAACTCCATTTCAAGTGCTTTTTACCACACTTTTACTAGAATACTGCGTTGTAATCAATTCTTTGATGGCGGTATCGAGTACCCTGTACTTGACAAACTCTCATTAAAGCCCACAAACATAGGGGTTGATTCTATAAAATATTGGTTGGTTCCAAATAAAAAAAACCGCTTTTATATTATAAAAAATTTTTCATTTAAGGGTAAAATGTGTTAGACAAAATGACACCAAATCAAAGATTAACGATAGCGGTAGTGCTCTCGATCCTGTTCTTCGTAGCGTATACGCTTATATTTCCACCCGAGGAGATAGAAGCTGCAAAAAATACTCAGACAGATGCTCAAAGTATAGAAAAAACTCAAGGTTCATCAACACTCCAGCCACAAGCTGTAAAAGTAGAAGATGTAGTAAGTCATGAGATCTCAACTGATGAGAAGATGGCTGTAAATGATATGAGCACTTTAGTTACCGTAACAAGTAATAACTTCGTAATGAAGCTAGATACACTGGGGCGTATCTCTTCAAAAGTGCTGCTTCAAGACAAGTACAATGACAAAGACGATAAGCATGCACAGCTTATTGCAGATGCAGGACCAAAACCGCTTTTTATCAGATTTTTGGAACCAAACTTAAATGATGAAGCATCGAAGGTTCCTTATAAGACGTCAGTCTCAGAGCTCTCTTTAAAAGATGGTTCACAAAAGGTTACGTTAACTCAGGAGCTACCTAGCCTAACAGTTACAAAAGAGATCCTCTTTTTTGCAGACGGGCATTACGATGTAAAGATATCTCTCTCTGATGACAAGAGATATTTTGTATATCTAGGACAGAGACCGCGTATTACTGAGCAGATGATGACGGTATCAGGAGCAATGGTCTATACTGATGATGAGCTGGTAACGATCATAGAAGATGGCGACGCTGCAGGAAGAAAAACATTTACCGGTGTTGAGCTGATCTCTGCGTTTGATCAATACTCTGCGACAATTATGTACGGATTTGCAAAAGATACGAACATAATCGTAGAGAGAGACAGAAATGATGATCCGGTCATCTACTTTGAAGCACTTCAAAATATGACTTTTAGCGGGTATGTAGGGCAAAAAGAGTATAAAACACTTCATAATATTGATCCTGTTTTGACAAACGCAATTGAGTATGGATGGTTCACGTTCGCATCAAAGCCGCTCTTTCAGCTTCTCTCATGGTTGCATGGTATTTTTGGCAACTGGGGCTGGTCGATTGTTGCACTTACAATTATCATTAGAACGATCCTATATCCTTTAACATACAAGGGTATGGTCTCTATGCAGAAGATGAAGGATCTCTCTCCTCACATCAAAGAGCTTCAGAAAAAGTACAAAGGTGATCCACAGCGTATGAATGCTGCAGTTATGGACACATATAAAAAGCATGGAGCAAATCCACTTGGCGGTTGTCTGCCGATGCTATTGCAGATCCCTGTATTTTTCGCGATATACCGCGTACTTCTAAATGCGGTTGAGCTTCAGGGCGCAGAGTGGGCGTTGTGGATAGATGACCTATCTAGAATGGATTCTACATTTATCCTTCCTATATTGATGGGTGCTTCAATGTACTATCAGCAGAAACTTACACCTAATAATTTTACTGATCCTATGCAGGAGAAGATATTTAAGTTCCTGCCTATAATATTTACGTTCTTCTTTTTAACGTTCCCGTCAGGATTGGTTCTTTACTGGTTTGTTAACAACCTCTTCTCTATTGCACAGCAGTTTATTGTAAATCAGCAGTTTAAAAATGCTAAAGAGGCAGAGATCGCAGCGCATAAGCATGTGGAGAAAAAAGATGATTAAGATAGAGTCAACGACTCTAGAGCAGGCTTGCAAGGATGCTGCAGCTGCTTTAGAGTGTTCGGCAAGCGAGCTTATGATTGAGATCGTACAGAGTCCCAGCAGTGGATTTATGGGGCTTTTTAAAAAGAGTGCGATAATTGTTGCCGCTAAGAAAAAGCAAGAGAGCAAAGAGCACGAGACAAAGGTCGCAAAAAAAGAGAAACCTGAATTTAAGCCAAAAGAGAAAAAAACACAAAATATAGAGCCAAAAAAAGAGAGCAAAAAACCTTCACACAACATAATCAACGATACCATTATGCCTGAGTCATTCGTCAGTATGCAAGAAGATGACGACTACGATATGGAAGATATCAACTATACAGCCGATTACGAAGAGGATGAAGAAGAGAAGCAAGAGAGCAGCTCTAGAGCGGTTAGCGCATATGAAGTCGCTAAAAAAGTACAAAAAGAGATAAACGAGCTCTTTGGTTTTATCTGCTTTAAAATAGAGAAGATAGAAGTAAGCGCATACGATGAAGAGACTCTTCTTGTCGAGTTCAAAGGCGAAGATGCCGCGCTTCTTATAGGCAAAGAGGGCTACAGATATAAAGCACTCTCATATATGATATTTAACTGGATAAATACTAAGTACCAGCTGCAGCTTCGTTTAGAGATAGCAGAGTTTTTAAAAAACCAAGAGGAGTCGGTGGCGAGATACCTGAGCGCGGTTTATGAGAATGTAGATAGAGACGGCAGAGCGCAGACTAAAATACTTGACGGTGTTTTGATCCAGATCGCACTTAAAGAGCTTAGAGAAAAGTATCCTAACAAATATGTTGCAGTTCGCTCCACTCGTGAGGGACTAAAATTTATTATTATAAACGATTACCACAACTAAGAGATGAGTGAAGATACCATAAGTGCCATTGCGACAGCAAACGGCATAGGCTCTATCGCAATAATCCGCATAAGCGGGGATAGAGCTTTGAGTATTGCTAAAAAGCTCACCCGCAGAGAAGATTTTTCCCCAAGATACGCAACACTCTCAAACATCTACGACCAAAACGGCGAGCTTATCGATGAGTCTATACTCATCTACTTCAAAGCCCCTTTCTCTTTTACCGCTGAAGATGTGGTTGAAATTCAGTGTCATGGCGGTTTTATAGTTGCGCAAAGCATACTTAAGGCTACCATCGCCCATGGAGCCAGACTTGCAACTGCCGGCGAGTTTTCTAAAAGAGCCTTCTTTAACGGCAGGATTGATTTAAGCGAAGCCGAAGCAATCGCACAGCTCATAGAAGCAAAAAGCGAAGACGCGGCAAAAATATTGGCTCGTCAGATGAAGGGTTCGCTCAAAGAGTACATTGAGAAAATCCGTGATGAGATTATACATATACTTGCCTACTCCGAAGTAAGCATAGACTATGCAGAGGAGGATTTGCCTGAGGATTTGGTAGTCCAAATTGAGGCAAAACTTAAAGAACTCAAACGTTCACTCTCCTCAACTCTTCTTGCAAGCAGGGCAAGAGAGGGACTTATGCAGGGGTTTAAAGTAGCAATCATCGGCAAGCCAAACGTCGGCAAAAGCTCACTCCTAAATGCGTTGCTTAGTTACAACCGTGCGATTGTAAGCGATATCGCGGGAACGACAAGAGATACAATAGAAGAGCAGGTTAAAATAGGCACACACCTTATCCGTATAGTAGATACGGCTGGTATTCGCGAAGCAGGTGATGAGATAGAGCGCATAGGAATAGAGCGTTCACTTGAAGCCATAAAAGAGAGCGATATCGTAGTTGCTCTCTTTGATGCCTCAAGAGAAGCCGATGCAGAGGATAAGATGATAATCTCGCTTGTTAAGTCACATGCAAAAGCCAAAGATGTTTTGTATGTCAAAAACAAGGTGGATTTAGAGCCGAAGTTCGAGACTTTGGATATAGCGTTTGACATGGAGCTTAACACAAAAGAGAGCGTTGATGAGTTGATTCAATCTCTTGAAGATATTATGAACAGGGCAAATTCATCCGATGAGATGATGCTTATATCGCAAAGACAGATATCTGCAGTGGAGAACACTCTTAAAAACATTGACGAAGCGTTTGAACCGCTTAATGATCAGGAGCTTGAAATATTCTCGTTTCATCTAAATGAAGCTGTAAAAGAGATGGCATCTATAACAAGACCTTTTGAGAATGATGAGATGCTTGATAAGATGTTTGGCTCTTTTTGTCTAGGAAAATAATTGAAATATATTGCTATAGACTTGGGCTTAAAAAGAATAGGTCTGGCGTATAGCGCGCATAAAGATCTGGTAACTCCGCTCAAAGCCGTTGAGCGAAAAAACAGAGACCAAGCCGCAAGAGATGTAAAAAAAGTTCTTGACGAGTGGGAAGCGGATGCGGTCGTTGTCGGCATACCGATGGGCGGAAGCAGCGAGGATGAGATGAGACGCCGCGTCGCACACTTTATGAACCTACTCGATTTCAAAGGCGAGATATTTTACCAAGATGAGAGCAACTCATCAAAAGAAGCAGAAGCGATGATGAGGGGCGAGATAAAGCAGATACGCGACGGACGCATCGACTCTATCTCCGCTATGATAATTTTGCAGCGGTTTTTGGCAAAAATTAAAAGTGTATAATATTACACTCCCCCCCTCGTTTGTGCGGTCTCCATGGGAATGCATATAAAGTCAAAATAGACAAAATTATAAACTCCCACACAGGAGCTAGCGAGAGACAAAGAGGAGAATCTCTTTTTGCTTCGGAGTTTAAGAGTAGGAACTATACACATGTTATAATGGGTATTACACATAAAGGAATTTTATATGAAACGTATCGTTGTTAAAGTTGGTAGTAGCGTCTTAATTGAGGATGGCAGAATTGCAAATGAGAGAATGTTAAACCTTGTCTCTCTTATTGTAGAGTTGCGAAAAAAGCATGAAGTTATTTTAGTCACATCCGGAGCTGTCGCAGCCGGGTATACCGCAGTCCAACTAAATAAACTCGTACCAACAAGCAAAAAAGTGTTGGCTTCATTGGGACAGCCTATTCTTATGAGTTCATATAAGAATCTGTTTGATATTTTTGATGTTACGATATCCCAGATACTTATGACAGAAGATGATTTCAACTCAAAACCCCATACAGAAATTTTTCAAGAGATCATAGAGAGAACATTTAAAAATGACATATTGGCTATTGTCAACGAAAATGATATCTCAACGACACCGGAGCAGCTTTTTGGGGACAATGACCAGCTCTCAGCCCATATAACATACTATGCAATAGCAGATCTGCTTGTGATACTGAGTGATATCGACGGTTATTACGACTCAAACCCAAAAGATAATCCAAAAGCAAAAATACGAAAGTATGTAAACGTGTTAAGCAAAGAGGAGTTAGACCAAGAGTTCACACCAAATTCTAAATTTGCATCAGGCGGTATCGTGACAAAGCTAAAGGCGGCTAAATATATAATGGAAAACGATCTGGAAATGTTCTTATGTAATGGCTTTGATCTAACATCAGCGAGAAGTTACCTGCTTAATGATGTTCATGAAAAAGGCACGCTCTTTACGACTAAAAAGTAAAAGTGAAATGGAGGGCTATTTCACACTGTTTATATTCAAGAGTACTTTTTTTAACAAAGAGGAGAAGAGCACTCTCTCTTCTTCGCTAAAAGCTTCAAAATATTTACTGCACTCTTTTGAGATCTCGCCCAAAGAGTTCAGTACAATATCTTCACCGCTTTGCGTAAGGCAGACAAGCATACATCTCTTGTCGTTTTCATCCTCTTTTCTGTAAATAAAACCTTTAGACTCAAGCTTTTTTAAAACCTTGGTCATACCGCCCGATGAGAAGATGGTCAGGTCGTAAAGCTGTGTCGGAGAGAGTATTTTTCCGTGTGTAAAGAGCGAGGCTAAAACATCGACTTCGGAGTTTAGGAGATCAAACTTCTCTTTTAAAAAACTCTCTGCATGTGTAAAGATTGTCTTTTGGATGAGTGCTATTGGAAAGGTCATTAAAAAAACTTCAGGAAGCTCCCCGCCGCTTACTTTGCCGTAAAAATTAGTTATAAGATCCGTATGCACTCTATTTTTTTTCATGGCAGAATTATAGCCAAAAATATATCTTTCTGGCAAGACATATTTAAGAGTTTATGTGATACCATTTCGCATTATTAGATAAAGGAGAGTAAGTGAGATTTTTATTTCCTATGCTCTACATCCCGATTTTTCTATACTCATATACGCTTGATGAGCTTATAGAGTTATCGCATAAAAACAGGGTTGTCGAGTCTGCTACGCATTCACTTGGTGCAAAAGAGAAAGCTTATGAGAGCTCCAAGAGTTCGTACCTGCCGACATTAGAGCTTGGTGCAACATATCAAAACGTTTATGAAGAGACTGCTGCATTGGCGGAAAATTCACTAAGAGTCCAAGCTAGTTTGAAGTACACGCTTTATGACGGCGGTAAAAAAGGGAGTCTTTATAGCCAGTTAGAATCAAGCATAGATGCTAGCAAACAAAATGTAGAGGCTACTAAAAATAACATATCTCTTGATGTGGCAAGGCTCTACTTTGGGTACCTCTCGCTAGAATCCGACAAAGATGCTACAAACCAAGAGATAGAACAGCTAAAGGCGGAGTTTAAACGACTCGACCTCTTTTACAAATCAGGCTCTGCGACAAAAGATGAGGTTGCAAAGATTGACTCCAGACTTAAAAACTCAATGGTTATGCTAAACGAGATAGAGCTGGAATCACAGAGGATACTGCACACTCTTGAGTACTACACGACACAAAAGATCCAAAAGATAGATGATGGCTCAGTAGTCACACTAAATGAGCAGGAGAGAGTTGCTAGAGCCGATATTGAATCACTTGAGTATGAAGCACTCTCTGTTTTGCATGAAGCCGAGACAAAAAAGAGCGAGAATCTGCCAAAGGTCTATTTTGACAATACGCTGAGTTACAGCGACTACTATTTTGAGGACAAGAGCCTAGAGGGCAGTTTCTTGGTAGATACTCAAAATATAGCTATGCTAAACGTCACTTGGAACGTCTTTGACTTTGGCGCAAGAAGCAAAAATTATGAATCAAAATATTATGAGTATCTTAGTAAAAAGTCCACGCTTGAGCATGAGAAGCATAGAGCAGATGTTGAGTATAGATTTGCAAAAAAGGCGCTTGAAATTGCAAAACTAAAAGTTGACGCAACCAAAGCAACGCTGGATGCAGCATCTTCTACTTATGAGCTTGTAAAGTTTAAGTACCAAAACGGAACTATAGATAATGTAGCGTATCTCGAATCAATGAGCGAGAAGTATGATGCCGCTAGAGGTTATGAAAGAGCGCTTTTGGATCTGGAAGTGAAAAAAGCGGAGCTGATCTACTACAGCGGAAAAGATGTAAAGGAGTTTTTATAGATGAAAAATTTAGTATTGTCGCTTGTGGCGGTCTCACTGCTGTTTGTGGGGTGTAGTGATGAAGAGGGTGCTGTTTCAAGCCAGCCGCAGATGGCACAGATGCCGCCGCTGAGCGTAAAAGCCCAAGTCGTAAAATATGAGAAGGTTGATTTTACCAAAAGTTACTCGGCAGTTTTAAAACCCTTCAAAGAGGTTGAGATCGTTGCTAGAATAAACGGAGTTTTAGAAAAAGAGAACTTTATAGAGGGCTCGTTTGTCAAAGAGGGCGATGTCATCTATGAGATACAAAAAGGGGAGTACAAAGCTGCGCTCGATGAGACAAAAGCGACACTCCTAAAAGCAGAAGCGAACTTTAACAAAGCTTCAAAAGATTGGAGCAGAGCCGAGTATCTATTTAAAAACAGCGCGATAAGCGAGCAGCAAAGAGATGAGCTTTTATATGCTTATGATAATGCAAAAGCTGAAGTGCAAAAGGCGGAAGCAGCAGTTGCAAACGCAGAGCTGAAATATAGCTATACGACCATAAAAGCACCGATAAGCGGTGTAATAGGCATAAGCAGTAGTGATGAGGGAAGTTACATAAACGTAGATGCTCCAAGTGCAAATCTCACGACCATAACATCATTGGATTCTATATATGCAGAGTTCTCCGTGCCTAGCAGCGATGTTTACAAGTACTCTTCACAAATAAAAAACTCCGTACCCGTATCTCTTGTGCTAGGTTCAAAAACATACAGCGGCAGAGTTGATTATGTGGCTCCAAAGCTTGATATGCAGACCGATACACTTGGGCTTAGAGCAGTTTTTAAAAATCCAAACAGAGAGCTTGTGGTAGGCTCTTACGTTGAGGTCGGAATGGATGGGTTTAGTTATGACAATGTCGTGAAGATCCCGCAAAATGCCCTGATAAAAACTCCAGAAGCGGTAATGGTATATGTTGCCAAAGATGGCGTGGTATCTATGCGCCCGGTTGAGGTTTTACAGGTAATGGACGGTGTTGCACTGATCTCTAAGGGACTTAGTGAGCAAGAGAGCGTTGTCGTGAGCAATATTGCAAAGCTGAGACCAAACTCAAAAGTGGCTATCATGGACGGTAAATAAGATGTTTTCTGCTTTTTTTATAAAAAGACCCATATTCGCATCCGTAATAGCGATAATCATCGTTCTTGCGGGAACGATCTCTATGATGGGACTTCCGGTAGGTGAATATCCAAGGGTCGTTCCGCCGCAGATCGTTGTCTCTACTTCATATCAGGGTGCAAGTGCAGATACTATCTCAAAAACAGTTGCATCACCTCTGGAACAGGAGATAAACGGAGCAAAAGATATGCTCTATATGAGCTCCCTCTCTGCAGACAACGGCGTTCTTAGCATAAATGTTTTTTTTGAGGTAGGTACAAATCCTGATGATGCAAAAATAGACGTAAACAACCGTGTACAGGCGGCTCTCTCAAGGCTTCCCGAGCAGGTTCAAAGACAGGGCGTCAGAGTTGCAGAAAAATCGCCAGATATGCTTCAGGTTATAATTCTGCACTCTCCAAAGCAGACAAAAGATGTGACATTTCTTTCAAACTACGCTCTTATGAACATAGTCGATGATCTAAAGAGGGTCAAAGGGGTTGGAGACGTAACGATCTTTGGTGCAAAAGATTACTCCATGAGAGTCTGGATAGACCCTCTAAAGCTCAAAAAATACTCTCTTACCGTAAATGATCTTATCTTGGCCATCAGAGAGCAAAATGAGCAGTACGCCGCAGGTAAGCTCTCGGCAGAGCCGGTCTCCGGGAGCGAGATGTTCACCTATACGCTTGAGACACAGGAGCGTTTTAGTGACCCGTCGGAGTTCTCGGATATCATCATAAAAGCAAATGAGGACGGAAGCTCTCTAAAGCTTAAAGATGTGGCTTCTGTGGAGCTTGGCTCCCAAAGCTATGCGATGAAAAACAAGCTAAATAACTCGCCTGCCGTTCCTGTCGCCGTATTTTTGCAAAGTGGTGCAAATGCGATAGAGACGGCAAAAAACATAAGAGAGGTGATAGCTTCGATCAGTGAGAATTTTGAAGAGGATGTAGAGTATGAGATACCCTATGACATTACGGAGTTTGTCGAGCTCTCTATAAACGAGGTTATAAAGACCTTTATAGAGGCGATCATTCTTGTCGTTCTTATCATCTACCTGTTTTTGCAAAGCTGGAGAGCTACGCTGATACCTATTTTAGCCGTTCCTGTATCGATAATAGGTGCTTTTGTCGGTATGTATATTTTGGGTTTTAGTATCAACTTGCTTACGCTCTTTGGGCTTGTTTTGGCGATCGGTATAGTGGTGGATGATGCCATTATCGTTATTGAGAATGTCGAGAGGCATATAAAAGAGGGGCTCTCACCTACGGAGGCTTCGCTTGTTGCCATGAAAGAGGTCTCAGGCGCGCTTGTAGCCATCGTGCTGGTTCTCTCTGCCGTCTTTATTCCGGTCGCGTTTTTGGGAGGGCTAAGCGGTGAGATGTACAGACAGTTTGCAGTTACCATCGTCATCTCATTGGCAATATCAGGTTTTGTGGCACTTACTCTTACACCTGCGCTTTGTGCGCTTATGCTAAAGCCGACACATCAAGAGCCGAAATATTTCTTCAAATGGTTCAACAACTTTTTTGAGTTCGCTACAAGAGGCTACTCAAAAACTTTAAAGCTGACCATAAGATATGCATTTTTAAGTATGATTCTCTTTGGAGGACTTATCTACATAACATACGATATGTTCAACTCTCTAAAGACGGGGCTTGTCCCGACAGAGGATAAGGGAACGGTGTTTGTATTTAGCTACAACCCTCCTGGCTCTGCGCTGAGCAGAACGGATGCGCTTACTTCAGAGGTCTATGATATTGTCTCAAAAGATAAAGAGAGCATAAAGAACATAGTCCAGTTTGCGGGAATAGACTTTGTAACATTCTCTCTAAGAACAAACTCTGCCGCTACTATTTTGAAGCTTCAGCCTTGGGATGAGAGGACAGAGCCGCATCAGCATGCCGTACATATCGCATCGCAGATGGGTAAAAAACTCTCTGCTACGAGTGACGGTTTCTCTTTTGGTGTCGTGCCTCCTCCAATCCGTGGAATGGGGATAGCAGGCGGTTTTGAACTATATGTTCAGGATAGAACCGGCTCAGATATTAAAGAGCTGCAGAAGTATGTAAACGAGATCATAAAAAAAGGGAACGAGAGAGCCGAACTCGCAGGTGTTAGAAGTACGCTCAATACGAATGTCCCGAAGTATAAAGTGATTGTGGACAGTGCAAAGGTAAAAGCAAAAGGAGTCGGCATAGATGACGTTTACCAGACTCTAAATGCGACCTTTGGAACCTTTTACGTAAACGACTTTAATCTCTTTGGCAGAACCTATATGGTAAATATGCAAGCGGATGAGTCCTTTAGAAAATCTCCCGAAGATCTGAGCAAGATATATGTCAGAAACGACAAAGGCGAGATGCTTCCGCTTAGCTCGTTCGTTGAGCTAAAACAGATAGTAAGTGCTGACCTGGTGGAGAGGTTCAACCTCTTTAGTGCGGCCAAAATTTCAGGACAGCCTGCCCTTGGATACAGCTCGGGCGATGCTTTACAAGCCATAGAGGAGGTTGCAAACGAGGTCCTTCCTCAGGGATATACCATCAGCTGGATAGGAACCGCATATCAGGAGAAGCAGATAAGCAGTGCCGGAAGTATGGCGTTTATATTCGGGATAATATTTTTGTACCTGATATTGGCGGCGCAGTATGAGAGATGGCTGATGCCTGTCTCAGTTATCTTGGCGGTTCCTTTTGGGGTGTTTGGGGCAGTTGTTGCAAACCATATAAGAGGTCTTGAAAATGACATCTACTTCCAGATAGGCATCCTTGTTCTAGCGGGACTCTCTGCTAAAAATGCGATCCTTATCGTAGAGTTTGCTATGCAAAAAAGAGAGCAGGGCATGGAGCTTGTAGAAGCCGTATTGGAGGCGGCAAAGATTCGTCTGCGTCCAATTATTATGACCTCTCTTGCATTTACGCTCGGAGTTATTCCTCTCGCAATCAGCAGCGGAGCAGGAGCGGCGAGCAGACACTCGATCGGTACTGGAGTTGTGGGAGGAATGTTGGCAGCAACTTTCTTGGCGATCATATTTATTCCGCTCTTTTATGTTCTTGTCTCAAAATTCGGAAAGAAAAAGAGCAGTTAAAATTTTAGAAGCTAAAGAGCCTTAAAAAACTCTGCAGCTTCAAGCTCATCATCATTCAGACTCTCTTTTGCAAAATCCTCATCTTCTTCGATCAGTCTCTTTACCTCTTTTTGGCAGTATTCAAAAAGAGTCTCTGCCGCATGTTTTTTCTCTGAAATAAAACCAAGACCGCTGAACTGGTAAGGGTCCTCCTGCTCTATGCAGATGAGGGTGCCTTCGCATTTCTCTTCAAGAAGCTCGACAAGTGTTCTGTAGTTGATGTTGAACTCGGCGGCATGCCACCCGATATCCTCCATCTCTTTTGTACTGAACTCATCTACGCCGTCACCCGTAGTATCGTCGTAAGTAGCTCTTGGAGTGTTAAAGCCAATGATCTCCTGCCAGTTTGAAAAAGCTTTGATGAGAACTCTGCTTCCATCCTCTACAACCTGATATTTTCTGCCAAGAGCCTCACAAAGAGCGGCTTTTGTGTCGGGAATGCCTATGTAGATGAGGATGTCATCTGTCGTAAATGGCTCATGGCAAATCTTGCCGCCAATATCTATGCCAAAAGTTTTTTGTGTATCTATCGCAACTTGCAGACTATTTTTATCAACTGTAATAATTTCTTTAAAAAGATTAAACTTTTTCATAAATATTCCTCTGTTTTTGCTGACATTATAAAAGTTTTTGCTTTATTCTAGTATAATGCCAAAAAAATTTTAAGCGTTTAAGCTTAATATAATATCAAGGAAAACAAATGGCATTAAATGTTTACTACGACAAAGATTGTAATATCGAACTGATCAAAAGCAAAAAAGTTGCTATGATAGGATTTGGTTCTCAAGGTCACGCACATGCGGAAAACTTAAGAGACAGCGGTGTTGAAGTAGTTGTTGGTCTAAGAAAAGGCGGTTCTTCATGGGCTAAAGCTGAAGCTAAAAACTTCAAAGTTATGACAGTTGGTGAAGCTTCTGCTTACGCTGATGTTGTAATGATCCTTCTACCGGATGAGAACCAAGCAGAGATCTACAAAAACGAGATCGAGCCAAACCTAAAGCAGGGTGCAACTATCGCATTTGGACACGGATTTAACATCCACTACGGAAGAATTCACCCAAGAGCAGACATTAACGTTACTATGATCGCTCCAAAAGCTCCCGGTCATACTGTTCGTTCAGAGTTTGTAAGAGGCGGCGGTATTCCAGATCTTATCGCTATCGGTCAAAACCCAAGCGGTACAACTAAAGAGTTGGCACTTTCATACGCTTCTGCAATCGGCGGCGGTAGAACAGCTATCATCGAGACGACTTTCAAAGATGAGACTGAGACTGACCTTTTCGGAGAGCAGGCTGTTCTTTGTGGCGGTGCAGCATCACTTGTTCAAGCAGGTTTTGAGACTTTGACTGAAGCTGGATACGCTCCTGAACTTGCATACTTCGAGTGTCTTCATGAGCTAAAGCTTATCGTTGACTTGATGTTTGAGGGCGGGATCGCAGATATGAGATACTCGATCTCAAACACAGCAGAGTATGGTGACTACGTTTCAGGCAAGCGTGTTATCAATGCAGAGAGTAAAGCTGCTATGAAAGAGATCTTAAAAGAGATCCAAGACGGTAGATTTGCAAAAGACTTTATCCTTGAGGGTCAAGCAGGTTACCCAAGAATGAACGCTGAGCGTACAAATGCAAGAGCTTCTTTAATTGAGCAGACAGGTGTTAAATTAAGAACTATGATGCCGTGGATATCTAAAAACAAAATAGTAGACACAACTAAAAACTAATCTTTTTGCTAATTGCACTTCATCTTTAAATGATGAGTGCTCTCAGCTACTTCAGTAGCCTCCTTTACTCAAACATTTAAATCTAAAGCACACTAAACAAAAATCTTTAGTTTTTAAGCTTCCTCGTTATGCGCCTTGAAACTCCATCACTCTTTTAGTTTTTAAAATATTTTAAAAAATTTACAATAACTGTTGAGCTCTTAAAAGCGTTGAGAGCAAAATAGCCCCTTTATCAACGTGAGAGCTCTTCATCTTCAGTTCGCTATCAAGCAGTAGTTCGTGAAGTTTATAGTAGGTTTGTGGTTTTATTTTTATCGACATTGCTGCTTTTGCATCTACGACAAATTTAGGGGCAGGGTATCCGAGTATCTCTAGGGCATTTGGAGCACCGTTTATGCGAATGTAGATGTGAAACATGTATAGTTGGGTCATGTAGGAGGTTATGGCTGTTAGTATCCTTATCTCATCCTCTCCGTGATCGAGCATACTCTCAAGGTCTGTTTTAAAATCTTTTTTATTAAGTATCTTGTTTATAAAACTCTCTATATTTACTTCTGCCAGACCGAAGACAAGATTGTCAACATCTTTTGTAGTTATGGCTCTGTCATAAACTTTTAGCTTATCTATCTCATTGCATGCAAGGGCTACATCCCAGTTATGTATGGCGAGAAGATGGCTGATAGACTGGTTGTCGATATTGACGTTTTTTTCACGAGCCACCTGAGATAGTGTAAATATGGACTCGCCCTGATTTGGGTGGAAGAAACGCACACACATTGTCTTTGTTTTTGCAGGAGCTTTTGTATAGCTTTTATGGTCATCGCCGTAGTAGGCGTAGACAAATATATTTTCCTGGTTCTTTTCGCAATACTCTATCAGCGTCTCAAGCTCTTTTTTTGGAATCTTCTTTTCGCTCTTTATTATTAGAACATTTTGGTCGCCAAAAAGAGAAGCTTGTGAAAGATGGGCTTTTGCGGAGGCAAAATTATACTCGTCATGGTAAAACTTTGCAACGGAAGCATCTGGAATGTTTGTGAGGATCTGAGTATATCTGTCTATTAAAAATGTGCTCTCTCCAAAAAGTATAAAACTGTTTGCAAGAGTGTTTTGTTGTATATGTTTATCGAGTTCGCTTTTATACACGCTTAGATATCTCTCTCTACTCTCTCGACAACGCTTGCGTAGATTTTTCCTTTGGCAATATCCGCTTTGTCGATCCTTACTTTGACATCTTCAAAGAGCTGAGCATCAAGTCCATGGTTGATAAGAAATCTGGCACCCTGAATCTCATCATGAAGCTCTGCTTTTAGATACGGGTCTGTAGATGTGATTCTCGCCTTAAAGACGCCGCCGATATTCTCATTTGCCCAGCGGGTGAACTTTCTTGCCATAAACTCATTCTCGATCGTTGACGCCTCTCTCTCTTTTTCGCTCACGCTCATACAGAGTGACTCTATGTTTCTAAGAACGTAAGAGCTCTCCTCTTTATCGCCTCTTGCAATGGCTTTTAAGAGTCTGTGAACGATAAGGTCCGAGTATCTTCTAATAGGTGAAGTAAAGTGCGTATACTCATCAAATCCAAGCCCGAAGTGTCCTACATTAAAAGGTGCATATCTAGCCTGCATCTGAGACTGGATGATAAGTGTATCTACCTCGCTTACAAGACCCATCTCGCTTGCTTGATTTTGTATTTCGGTAATAGTGTCTTTGATAGATTTTTTAATATCAACATACATACCGATCCCTGCAAGTTCTTGATAGAGATTTTGCAGTTTCGCTTGAGTCGGCGGCTCATGTATACGGAATATCCCTTTTTTAAACCTCTTTGCAGCCTCTTTGTTCGCAAGAAGCATACAGTCCTCTATAAGAGCGTGTGAAGGGGTCTCTTGGGCGTAGGTTGTATGTGTGATGTTTGAGTTCTCATCTATAAACATCTCAAGTTCGTTGGAGCGAAAATTGTAACCTACCTCCAATCTTTTCTCTTTGAGTCTGTCCGTTATCACTTTTAGCTTTGAGATGTACTCAAATATCTCTTTTTCAGAGTCGTTTTGAGCTTCAAGTCTTCCCTCTAAGAAGTCGTCGATCTCTTCATAGTTAAATCTTCTCTGCGAGTGGATTAGTGCCTCGTAAACTTTTGATCTCTCTACTTCAAGCGAATCAAGATTCAGTTTTATTTCAAAAACATAAGCGAGTCTGTCGACATGCGGCTGCAAAGAACATAGTGTTTCACTCAGCTGACGTGGGAGCATCGGGATTGAGCGGTGAGGAAGATAGATAGAGAAACTTCTGTAGATCGCCTCATTGTCTATTGCGCCAAAAGGGGTCACATATTCGCTGACATCCGCAATTGCAACATAGAGAGTAGTCTTTTTGTCATCCCAGTATATCGCGTCGTCAAAATCTTTTGCGGTTACGGGGTCGATCGTACAAAAGGCAAGCTCTCTTATATCTGCTCTTGAAGAGTATTTTGAGGCGTCTACCTCTTTAAAAGATGAGGCAAGCTCCAGTACTTCGGGCTCAAATTCGTCATGTTTGTTAAACTGTGCGAGGACAATTTTCTCATCAACAAGAGGGTTGTTTATGTTGCCAAGACGCTCCATAATGGTAAAGTCCTGATTGTTGATCTTAAATACGTCGCCATGTTCGTACCCATCTAGTTCCTCTTGCGTCATCTCCACGCCCGTTGGGTACTCGGTCTTTAAATCAACAAGAGATTTTCTGCCATCTTTGGAGATGATGTATGCGACGCTGTAGCTCTGCGCTCTTCCTACTATCTCGACAACTTTTGCAGCGGGAGCGCCTCTTTTACCGAGGAGTCTCTGAACTATGACCAGATCACCCTCTCTAGCGTTTGCCAGATCACCTTCGCCCACGAACATATCACGTACGTACTCGCCTATGACATGAAGGTATGCAGTTTCATTCTGGATCAAACCCAGTGTTCCCGCACGATATTTTGAGTTAAACTTGTAAATGTCATCTTTTTTTGTGATGTAGCCTTTGGCAAGATAGTTGTTTATATACTCTCTCTCATCTGCAACAATATCCTGCTCGCTAAGAGCGTTTGTGAGTTTTATAAGGAGTGATTTAATATCAAACATTACAGATTTTGCAACGCTCTATCGAAGCTCTCCATATCAAGAGAGTATTTCTCTATTAGCTCTTTTGCTGCAGCTATACTCTCATCTGTAACAGAGCCGTTGAGCTCAACTACCGTGCGTACTACATGCAGGATCTCGGCAGGTTTTTTGATCTCATCTTTCGCATCTTGGGGATTTAGACAGTGGCGGATAGTGTCAACAAGCCCCGATTCAAATCTCCAGTGTTCAAATATTTTAGCACTTACTTCGGGTGTATCTACTCCTGTTACTTCTCTCTCTGCTTCTTCAAGTGTAGCAGAGCTCTTAAGCGCCTCTTTGAACTTCTCCTGCGTATTATCTGCCATGATTTGCTGAGCAATTAAAACCTTGCCGATCTCGACTAGAAACGCTGCAGGAGAGAGTATCCCCAAAAGTTTAGAATCTTTTTTAAGGCACCAAGAGGTCGTAAGGGCATGCTGTTTCTTAGATAACATTGAGAATGTGTCATTGTCTATGCCGTAAACTGAGAGGTCAAGATCAAAACTCTTTTTTACGATGCTTGCAAGGGCAAAACCTCTTACGGTTCCCATGCCAAAGAGTCCTACTGCTTGATTTATGGCATTGATCTCACGGCTAAATCCATACAGAGGAGAGTTGGCCGCTTTTAAAATATCTGCCGTTAAAAGAGGATCTTTTTCCAGTATTTTGACCATATCGTTAAAGGTGCTTTCAGGGTCTTGATAAACGGATTCAATTTGCATAACTGATTCGGGAAGCGGAGGTAGTTGTTTGATTTTTTTGAGTATCTCTTCAGTCATTTAATTCTCTCTTTTTATCGAATATTAATTTAGGGTAGATGATACATATATGTTCATAAAAAAGTACTGAATATTTACAAATAGTTGATATTATTTTCTTACATTTTTTAAAAAAGAGGGGATAAGATATGCAAAAAGAAGCGATGCTGACACAACTTGGTTATGTTCCAAACAGTGCTTTGGTTCAACAACTTCAGAGGATTGAAGAAAATACAGCGGGTTATGAAAAAATACAAAAACACATTATGGACCTGCATGACCATCTAAGGGTAGACGGCTCATACATTGCAATGTCAAATTCAAACGATTTTTTTAAGATAAAAGTTGAAGCTCCAAGCGCTGAGATTGCCCAAGAAGCGCATGAAAAAATTAGACATTTTAGTGAAAAATATAAAGTTGCAATCAATAAGCTTGATAATAAAAACACCTATTACATACTAGGATTCAGCTATTAGCAAAGAGCCTATGAGCATTGAAGGGTATGACCTTTTGATCGAAGAGTTTAAATTTTTGCTTGAAGTAGAAAAACCAAAGGTCGCGCAGGAAAAACTTGTTGCGGCTGCTTTGGGCGATAGAAGCGAAAATGCCGACTATCAGGCTGCTAAAGAGAAGCTTAGGTTTATTGACAAAAGGCTTTTTTATCTAAACTCTATGATAGAGAAGTCGCAAATTATCGACCCATCAACACTCCCGCACGACAAAGTCAGTTTCGGCAGCAGTGTAAAGATCATAAATCTTGAGACGGATGAAGAGGAGAGCTACACCATCTGCGGTGTTTTAGAGTCAGAACCTGAAAATGGACTTATATCTGTCCACTCTCCGCTTGCTCGTGCAATGATGGGCAAACAGGTTGAAGATGAGTTTAAGATCACACTTCCGCTTGGAAAAAAGGAGTATGAAATAGTTGAAATAAGCTATGAAAATATCTTCTCGTTAAAGAAAAACATACGCACAAAACCTGACTTTTCATTTCATTAAAATATATTGTTGTAGCTTCTCTGAAGTACAATGATATAAGCTTTAATTTAAGATATAAAATATTATTCTAATTCTAAATTTTTGAAAAATTCACATATATCTACATCTAACACGTATGCTATTTTTGCTAAATTTTCTAAATTAAAATGAATATTATTATAATAAACTTCCGCACTTGATATTGGAGAAACAGATTTGTAACCAATAGCATATGCTAATTTTAACTGGGAAACACCTTTTTCCTTTCTTATATTTTTTACATTTTCTCCTATCTTTATGTGAAGTTTTTTAGAGAAGTCTTTTTTCAACAATTCAATATCTTTCAATAATAAACCCTAACATACTAGATTGTTTAAAGTTTAATCTGATACAATTTTTTATACAATCTAATATATTAGAGCAAGGTGGAGAAAGATGAAAAAGATTATTACTACATTTATAGTTGGATGTATAACATTATTAGGTGCGAATGAGATAAAACCATTTGGAAAATTTAATTTTGGAGATAGTTTTTCAAGTATCCATAGTTCCATTTGTTCTATTGAAAGCATTGAAAAAATTAGTTTACAAAATGATGTTCATTTATTTAAAGCAGATTTTTGCAAAAGTAAAAAAAATGCATTAAAATTATTTGATAAATATTATGCAAATAAATTTAATCAAAGAATGATGGAAAAAATAAATATGCAAGGGTTTAATCATTTAATATGGAAACCAGCTATGTTTATCGTTGCTGACAGTGTAATAATACAAGGTGTTAAATATAAACTTTGGCTTGAATTTAACACAACTAAAGAAGGTGTAGTAGGTAGCTATTTATTAAATCAAAATGACTCAATAAAACTTGATACAAAAATTATGCCAATGCAATTAAGCAATTTAGAGCTAAAATTAAATAATTCAGACTTTAATAAAGTACATCAAGAGTCTGTTTTTAAAATCTTATGGAAAAAATATGATAAATTTGTAAAATCGAGTAAAGATAAAGAAAGGTTTTTGAAAACAAAAACATTTCATGTTGAAGACAAAAATAAAAATTCAATTCGATATGATGGTTATTCAATAAATTATGATGGATTAAGTTATGTTTTAAAACTACAAACTAATGCCGTTACTAAGTACTTAAAGGAGCAAGCTCAAAATGTCGATAGTGGCTCTAGCAATGATTTGTAATAATATTTACATAGGACAATTTTTTGGAAAAACAAACAATAAGAATAGAATGGGACGGTGCATATAGCTTAGAAGATATTGGATATTCTTTTGATGATAATTTTGAAAGTAAATATGTTGAAAATTCTAAATTAAATAATAAAATTAAAGATTATGGTCTTTATCAAATTTATGGAACACACCCAGTATATGGTAATGATGTTCTATTGTATATTGGAAAAGCATTGCAACAAACTTTTAGCAAACGAATATCACAAGAAGAATGGGAATATAATAGTGATTGCAAAAATATAAAAATTTATGTGGGAAGACTTTTTTCAGTAAACGATGAAATACAGCCATCTGATAATGCTTGGGAGACTATGATAACACAAGCCGAAAAGATGTTGATTTATTCGCATTCACCAGCTAAAAATTCTTCAAATATATTACATTTATCCAATAAGGAAGCATTAAAAAAATTTAAAAATTTAAAAATATTAAATTATGATAATTACAGAAGCTTAATGCCTGAAGTTTCAGGTGATATTTGGGTAGATTGTTTTCATGAGTATAAAATTTTTGAATATAAGAATTGACAGCCTTCCTAAAAACTCCTTTTGAAGTTTTTTCTCCTATTAAAGCTTTTATTAAAATGCGCAGAAAATTGGTTTAAAATAGAGTTTCCAAACTCTAAAAAAGGAGTATGAAATAGTTGAAATAAGCTATGAAAACATCTTCTCTTTAAAGAAAAATATACGCACAAAATCTGACTTTTCATTTCATTAAAAATCTTTTTACCTCATATTAGATATAATCCCACTTTAAAAACTAAATTTTTAGGATTCCCCTGTGAGCCAACAACTAGAAAATATTGAAAAAGTACTCGCTTCGCATAAGCTTTCAAATGACGATTACGCGCATATCAAGCAGATTTTAGGACGTGAACCGAACTTAGTAGAGATAGGGATTTTTTCTGCAATGTGGAGTGAACACTGCAGTTACAAATCATCAAAAGTTCACTTAAGCGGTTTTCCGACCAAGGCTCCATGGGTTATTCAAGGTCCTGGCGAGAATGCGGGAGTTATCGATATCGGCGGCGGATATGCTGCTGTTTTTAAGATGGAGTCACATAACCATCCAAGCTTTATTGAACCGTATCAGGGTGCTGCAACTGGTGTCGGCGGCATTATGCGTGACGTATTTACGATGGGAGCCCGTCCTGTTGCAAACCTGAATGCTCTTAGATTCGGGAATGTTTTAAACAGTGATGACATATCAAAGCATCAGAGATATCTGGTTCGCGGAGTAGTTGAGGGCATCGGCGGTTACGGGAACTGTATGGGAGTTCCTACAATAGGCGGCGAGACAAGTTTTGACGAGTGTTATAACGGCAATATTTTAGTAAATGCTTTTACTCTGGGACTTGCAAAAAGCGATGAGATATTTTACGGAAGAGCAGACGGTATCGGCAATCCGGTAATCTATGTAGGCGCAAAAACAGGGCGTGACGGTTTGGGCGGCGCAGTTATGTCGTCTGACAGTTTTACAGAAGAGTCTAAGTCTCTTCGTCCAACAGTTCAAGTAGGTGACCCTTTTACTGAAAAGCTTCTGCTTGAGGCTTGTTTGGAACTCTTCAAAACTGACCACGTCGTCGGTATTCAGGATATGGGAGCGGCAGGACTAACATCGTCTTCATTTGAGATGGCGGGGAGAAGCGGCAGCGGTATGATAATGCACTTGGACCGTGTTCCAGCACGTGAAGAGGGTATGCAGCCGTACGATTTTATGCTCTCGGAAAGCCAGGAGCGTATGCTTCTTTGTGCTAAAAAGGGAAGCGAAGCTGAGATAATCAAGATCTTTGAGAAGTGGGACCTAGATGCTGCTGTTATTGGCGAAGTTACAGGTACTGGCAAGATGGAGCTTTTCTGGCATGGAGAGAGAGTTGCAGAAGTTCCTGTTGACCCGGTAAGCGAAGAAGCACCAGTACTAAACCGCCCTATGGTGCGCCCAGCGTATTTGGATAAGATCGCAGATGTCACTATAGACGATTTTGCAAAAGTTGCGAATCAGGAAGCGTTTGAGAAACTCACAAAATCTATGGAAGTTGTAGATAAGTCATGGATATATACACAGTATGACTCAATGGTACAGACAAATACCGTTAAAAAAGGCGGGATGCTTGATGCTTCCGTTATCCGCGTAAAAGAGAATGGTAAAGCTCTTGCAATGTCAGCTGACTGTAATGTGCGTTACTGCTACATAGACCCAAAAGGCGGAGCTGCTGCGGCAGTTATTGAGTCGGGCAGAAATGTTGCGATGAGCGGGGCAAGACCTTTAGCTATTACCGATTGTCTAAACTACGGTAATCCTGAAAATCCTGAAGTTATGTGGCAGTTCGGACAAGGATGTCTGGGGATAAAAGAGGCTTGTGCAGCTCTAACTACTCCTGTTATCGGCGGAAATGTCTCTCTTTACAATGAGACGAACGGAGTATCTGTTTTTCCTACTCCTTCCATCGCAACCGTAGGTGTCAATGATGACGCTGAGAAAGTATTGATGTCAAGCTTCCAAGAAGAGGGGAACACTCTCTATCTGGTAGGCGATAACATGAGCGAGTTCGGCGGCTCTCTTTACATGAAAGAGATCTGTGGAACAGTTGCAGGAAAACTTCCTGAGATCGATTATGAAAAAGAGCTTGCTCTTTGGGAACTGGTCATAGAAGCAAATAAAAAAGGCATTTTAGAGTGTGCAAAAGATGTAAGCAGCGGCGGTGTTGCGATCGCTCTTGCAAAAATGGCGGCTGTAAGCGGTCTTGGATGCAGCGCTAAGATGCTCGTAAAAGATGAGAGAGATATCTTTGCTGAGAGTATGAGCCGCGCGATCATTGAGGTTAAGCAGGAGAATAGCGCCTCTTTTGAGAGTATGGTTGGAACTTTAATGTGCCAAAAGATCGGAACTGTAGGCGGAGATAAGATCAAAGTGAACAACGTTGAGATGAGTATGCAAGAGCTTCAGGATAACTACTTTAACACATTTAAAAGAGTTATCGAGAGAGAGCTGTAGTCTAAAACTCTTCCATCCTAAAAACCTCATAAGCCACCTCTTCGTATGGGTGGCTCCCTTTTAAAACTTTAACAGCTTCTTTTATAATTTCAGCAGAGCAGATCATCTCTACTTTATACTCCTCTACATACTCTGTTTTGTCAAGTTCTCCGATATATGGATTTGCCTTGTTTACGGGCTTAAACTGTCCGGTTCCGAGTGTCTCAAAAGAGCAGCACTCGTAGTTTTCATATTTACCCACACCGATAGCAAACAGAGCTTCTTTTACTCTCTCTTTATCCTCAGATGGCACGAAAAAGTTGAGTTTATACATCTAAAACTTCTTTAAATAGCCCAAAAGCTCGCTATCTAGTTCATATTTTTTGTTTGCTATTTCATCTATGCTTTTGTACTCAAACCCTTTTTTTGTATAGCAGATCACGCTCTCATCTCTGCCGCCGAGCAGACCGTCAATGGCGTGATTTACAAATTTATATGCCATAAGCCTGTCATAAATTGTCGGGTTTCCGCCTCTTTGCGTATGCCCTAAGATTGTCACTCTCGACTCAAGCCCTATCTTTTCTTCAAACCACTCTGCAATCTCGCTTGACTCCTCTTTTATCCCCTCTGAGACAACCGCAATGAAGTATTTGCGCCCGCTTTTTATCTGCTCTTTAAAGCTCTTTTCATACTCTTTTAAATCATACTCTATCTCTGGGATTAGACAGAGTTCAGCGCCGCTGCATAGAGCTGAGACAAGTGCTAGGTAACCGCAATTTCTTCCCATAGTCTCTATGACAAAAGCTCTTGAGAACGAGGCTGCGGTGTCTCTTATATTGTCAATAGAGTCTTTGATGACATTTAGCGCGGTATCGACTCCCAAGCAGTACTCGGTGCCGTTTATGTCGTTGTCTATTGTAGAGGGTATACCGCAAAATTTTATTCCGTGCTCTTTGTAGAAAATATCCATTCCTCTAAAAGAGCCGTCACCTCCAAGAACAAGCAACATATCGATACTTAGGGCGTCAAGATTTTTCTTCGCAACTTCTCTAAACTCTTTTTGCATAAATCTCTTGCTTCTGGCACTCCCGATTATGGTTCCGCCGCGGTTGATGATTCCCGCTGCATCTTTATGAGTTGCTATCTCTATTTTGTTATCAATCAGCCCCTCAAAACCGTCATAAACGAAGTAGGGTGTCAAACCATTTTGCAGTGAATATTCGACAAACTGTTTCAGAGCTGGATTCATACCGCTTACATCACCGCCTGAGCATAAAATAGCTATATTTTTCATCCGTTTTTCTCAATTTTCATTTTTTTAAGTTTACCATCTTCTAATCTCTAATTAGATAAAATTCCATAATTTATTTTCACAAGGTCATTAATGAAAAGAGCATTGGTAAGCGTTAGCGACAAGAACGGCGTAGTAGATTTTTGTAAATCTTTAGTAAAAAACGGTTTTGAGATCATCTCAACCGGCGGAACTTATAAAATATTGGTAGAAGAGGGCATAAAAGCTATTGAGATAGATGAAGTTACAAAATTTCCTGAGTGTTTTGAGGGGCGTGTAAAAACACTAAACCCATACGTTCACGGCGGTATATTACATAGACGTGACAAGCAGTCTCACCTGGATCAGGCAAAAGAGCTTGGCGTTGAGGCAATTGATCTGGTGTGTGTAAACCTCTATCCTTTTAAAGCTACAATAGAGAAGACCGATGATTTTGAAGAGATTATAGAAAACATTGACATAGGCGGTCCTGCAATGGTGCGCTCGGCTTCTAAAAATTTTGACAGTGTTATGATTGTAACGGATGTAAATGATTATGCAAAAGTTATAGACGCGATAGAAAACGAGAAAAATACGCTTGAGTTTCGCCGTAATCTTATGATAAAAGCGTTTGAACATACCGCAGCATACGACTCAATGATCGCAAACTACATGAACAAGCGCTTTAACGGCGGTTTCGGCGAGAAGCAGTTTATAGTCGGAGAAAAGGTTATGAACACTCGTTATGGCGAAAATCCTCACCAAAAAGGGGCGCTTTACGAGTTTGACAAACACTACTCAAACAACTTTAAAACCCTAAAAGGCGAAGCTAGTTTTAACAACCTAAATGACCTAAGCGGCGCGGTTAAGATAGCTTCTGCTTTTGGAAGCGACAATGCGGTTTGTATCACAAAACATGGCAATCCTTGCGGTTTTGCTATCCGTGACAACCTAGTAGACGCGTACGAAGAGGCTCTAAAGTGTGACCCTGTTTCAGCGTTTGGCGGTGTTGTTGCGGTTAACGGCGTTGTGACAAAAGAGCTTGCACTTAAGATGAATGAGATATTTTTGGAAGTAATCATTGCAGGACGTATTACCGAAGAAGCCCAAGAGGTGTTTGCTTCTAAAAAGCGTATAAAACTATTTGAGATGGGACATGATAAGTTAGTTCTTGCAAATGATGAGAAAGATTTTAAGCATATCGACGGCGGTTTTGTCTATCAAGATGCCGATAAGGTAAACGACGATGAGGTTAAAAATGCAAAACTTATGACTTCAAGAGAAGCAACAAGCCAAGAGAAAAAAGATATGGAGATAGCTTACAAAGTGGCATCTCTTACAAAATCAAACTGTGTCGTTTATGTCAAAAACTCTGCGATGGTAGCTGTGGGAATGGGCATGACTAGCCGTGTCGATGCAAGCCAGTGCGCACTTAAAAAAGCAAAAGAGATGGGACTTGACGTAGAGGGTGCTGCACTCGCAAGCGAGGCGTTCTTTCCTTTCCGTGACTCAATCGACGCTGCTGCTGCGGCAGGCGTGAAGTCTGTAATAGAGCCGGGCGGAAGCATCAGAGACGATGAGATCATAGAAGCCGCAAACGAGTTTGGAATGAGCCTTTACTTCTCAGAAGTCAGACACTTTTTACACTAAAATATTATCTGCATGTCAAGCACCCTGCTTGGCATCGACTCAAATCTATTTACCCTTTCATTAACCTATCTTAAACTATAATTTTCAAAAAATAAAACTAGGAAAAAAAATGTTTAAAAGAGTCGGGCTTTTCCTTCTTACAAACTTGGCTGTAATCGTTGTTATCAGTATCATTGTCAATATTTTTGGACTAAATAGATTTTTAAACGAAAATGGTCTTGATCTAGGATCTCTTTTTGTTTTTTCTCTGGTTGTCGGCTTTACAGGCTCTATCATCTCGCTGTTGATGTCGAAGAAGATGGCGAAGATGGCGGTCGGAGCGAGAGTTATAACAAATCCTGCAAATCAAGAGGAGTTATGGCTTATGGATAGCGTGGCAAAGATGTCTGCAAAAGCCGGTATCAAGATGCCAGAGGTTGCAATATTTGAAGATATGAGCCCAAACGCTTTTGCAACGGGAGCTTTTAAAAATGACGCTTTGGTGGCGGTGAGCCGCGGGCTTCTAAGAAGCATGAACCAAAGAGAGGTTGAGGCAGTTTTAGGTCATGAGATAGGTCACGTTGCAAACGGAGATATGGTAACTCTCACACTTCTGCAAGGTGTCGTAAATACTTTTGTGGTATTTTTTGCGCGCATAATCGGTTACGTCGTTGACAGGGTTATTTTAAAAAACAGAGGCGAAGGAGTCGGTGCGGGCTACATGATAGCAAGCATTTTAGCAGAGATAGTTTTGGGAGTGCTGGCTATGATGATAGTTATGGCATTTTCAAGATACAGAGAGTACAGAGCTGATGAGGCAGGTGCGTATCTCTCTAGCAGGGAGAATATGATAGCCGCTCTTGAGGCTCTTTCAAGATCAAAAGAGGAGCCGCATTTACCTGAACAGATGAAGAGTTTTGGAATAAACGGCAAGGGTTTAATGGCGCTATTTAGCACGCATCCACCGCTTGAGGATAGAATTGAGAAGCTAAGAAGATCTGCTTAAACTTGATTGACTTTGACTCAACTCTTATGATATAATTTCGCTTAATAAACAATAATATAAATTTTAGGAAGAGAAATAATGAGTAAATCTTTATATGAAACACTAGAAGTTTCTGAAAATGCAAGCGAAGCAGAGATAAAAAAAGCGTATAGAAAATTAGCAAGACAGTACCATCCAGATGTAAACAAAGATAAAAATGCAGAAGATAAGTTTAAAGAGATAAATGCCGCGTATGAGATACTTAGCGATAAACAGAAAAAAGCACAGTACGATATGCACGGGGACAATATGTTCGGCGGGCAGAATTTCCACGACTTTTCACGCTCACACGGCGGCGGACAGGCAGATTTGGATGATATTTTAAGAAGTATGTTCTCAGGTGGAGGCTTTGGCGGTTTCGGCGGCGGCGGATTTAGCTCCAGAGGCTTTAACGACGGTTTCTCACAACAGCAGCAGCCAAACCTCGATATAGAGACAAGCGTTACAATACCTTTTAGCGTCTCTATTTTAGGCGGTTCTCACTCGGTTTCAGTTAACGGAGAGAGATTTGACATCAAGATCCCTGCAGGTGTTAAAAGTGGAGAGAAGATGCGTGTCAAAGGAAAAGGACACGCACAAGGCGGTAGAGCTGGGGATCTCTTTTTAAAGATAAATGTCGCTTCAAATCCTGAGTATATCAGAGAGGATGACGACCTAATTAAAAAGTTTGATGTGCCTCTTTATGCGGCGCTTTTTGGGGAGAAGATATCTGTTCAAACTCTTGAGAAAGAGATAAAACTCAAAATTCCGCAAAACACAAAGAATGGACAGAGATTCCGTGTAAAAGAGATGGGCGCTATGAACAGAAAGACAAAAGAGCGCGGAAATCTCTACTTAGAAGCTAATATAGTTCTGCCAAAAGTTGAAGATCTGGACGAAAAGCTAGTAGAATTAATGAAAGAAAAACTGCCCAAGGAGTAAAGTATGATACATCAGTATGACGAACCGGTATATTTGATCAGCATTGTCGCAAAGGTTTTGGATATACATCCGCAGACTCTAAGACAGTATGAGAGGGAGAATCTTGTAACACCCTCAAGATCAAACGGCAGAATAAGGCTCTACTCACAAAGAGATATAGACAGGATCAAGCTCATACTAAGACTTACGCGTGAGCTTGGAGTAAATCTGGCGGGTGTTGATGTCATACTGAGGCTCAAAGAGAATGTTGATAATATGGAACAGGATATCAGAGATCTTAAAAATGAGCTTTTAAGAGCGAAGAACTCTCAAACGGTCTCGCATGATAAAGCTCTTGTGACTAAAAAGAGTATCTACGAGATGATAATATTTGAAGATTGATCGTTAAGCCGATCCCTCTTTAAGTCTTGTTATATCTGCTCCCACATTTTGAAGCTTCTTCTCTAAGGAGTCATATCCTCTATCAAGATGGTAGATACGGTGAACGTCTGTAATACCGTCTGCTACAAGCCCTGCTAGGACAAGTGCGCTTGAAGCTCTTAGATCAGTTGCCATGACATCGGTTCCGCTTAGTTTTGATCTGCCGTTTACCGTTGCCACATTTCCGTTTAGGGTTATATTTGCACCCATTCTTTGAAGCTCACTAACATGCATAAATCTGTTCTCAAAGAGTCTCTCTTCGATTATAGATGTACCGTCTGCCTGAGTTGCAAGTGCTAAAAACTGAGCCTGCATATCGGTTGGAAATGCAGGATACTCCTGAGTGACTATCTTGACAGGTTTTATAACTTCTGATGGATGGATGGTAATTGAATCATCTGTAATAGTGAATTTACTGCCCATCTCTTGAAGTTTTGAGATTACAGAGCCTAGATGTTTCGGGTTTACATCCTTTAATGTCAGTTCCGATCTTGTAATAGCCGCAGCACAGAGATATGTTCCAGCTTCAATACGATCTGGAATAACGCTAAAAGGGTCGATATTTAAGAGTTTTCCGGCTGTTCCGTGGATCGTTAAGACCGCTGTTGCAATACCTTCTATTTTCACGCCGTTTGCATTTAAGATCTCACAAAGCTGTACAACTTCGGGCTCTCTTGCCGCATTGGTAATAGTCGTTACCCCATCTGCAAGAGCTGCCGCCATAACAATATTTGCGGTTCCAGTTACGGTTATCTTATCAAAAATTATCTCGCACCCTTTAAGACCATCCGGAGCGGTTGCGTGAATATAACCGGCTTCTATATTTATGACCGCGCCCATCTGCTCTAGTGCTTTTAAGTGAAGGTCAACAGGTCTCTGCCCTATGGCGCAACCACCCGGAAGCGAGACTTCACAGTGTCCGAACCTTGCTAAAATTGGTCCCAAAACAAGTATGGAAGCGCGCATGGTTCTGACGATGTCGTAAGTCGCTTTTGTCTCTTTAAGATCTGATGTATCTATTGTCGTTATATTCTCTTTATCGCTCCAAGATGAAGAGCACTCGGCTCCCAGATTTGAGAGTAGTTTTAAGAGTGTATTTATATCCGCAACATGAGGAAGATTGTTTATAGTTACGCTGTTGTTGGCAAGAATAGTCATAGCTATTAGCGGCAGAGAGGCGTTTTTAGCGCCGGAAATTTTTATCTCTCCACTTAGGGAGGCAGCTCTTTTAATCTGTAAGTAATCCATGTCTCTCTTTTTTTTTAAATGTGAAATTATATCTAAATTAGTTTTGCTTTTTGGTATAATCGCTTAAGCAAACAGAGGAATATTGATGAGTTCAGCCTTAGATAGATTAAAAAATATAACAAATAAGATCTCTAGTTACGAGCGTGCCAGAAAAGATAACTTAACTCTGCTAAAAGAGCTATATAACGAACTTGGCATAAATGAAAAGGTTGAAGAGTTTAGCGATCTTTTTCATTTCAAGGCCATAAATCTCTCAGGTGCTTCGCTTCTTAGCGAGAGTCTTGGAGAGATAAAAAAAGGAAAATATCTTCAGATACTTGCCATCGGTTATGACAAAGAGGCGGTTGTAAAGAGCAAAAATATCTCTCTGGGCTACTATGGAAAAGCAGAAAATGTAGATGCTGGGCTTAAAAATAAAATAGTAGAATTTATCATCCGCTTTAGATTTGAGAAGAGTTTTATGACGCTTGAACACTACTACACTATGCTTGAAACATTTAAAGCAGATGAGTAGGTTTTATCTCTTTTTATGGCTTAGATGGGCGGCGCGTCTCACTCTTTGCAGTACCTCCCTTGCGGCATTTTCATCTTTTTTTCTAACCGCAATAATTTATGTTCTAAGAGGATTGCCTGAGCTGAATATGGAGATAATAGGCGCTCTTATTGATATTTTCAAATTTTGGTTTCCAGTTTTTTTCTCTTTTACGATCTTGATTGCACTCTTTAGAGGGTTGAAGTATATATTTAACAGCTGTATAAACGGTTTTGAGCTAAAGCTTTTGAGTTGTGACTCTAAGGATGTAATTGAGAGCGTAGGCTACGGAGATCTGGTGAAGGTTTGGCGAAAATGGTTGATGCTGCTTATCTGGTTGATCGGTTCCATCATGATACTCGCAATTATCTACACAAACCTCTTTACATCTTACAGCACTCTTTTTGAGTGGTTTAATATCTACTGGCTCTATGGTTTTATTCTTATTAGCGGCTACTTCTCTTTTATCATTATGAGTTCTAGATGTAAAAAAGTAAAGATCGTAATATGCTGATATTTTTAGATTTAGAGACTACAGGGCTGCAAAGTAGCGATAAGATCTGCTCTATCGGAATAATAGCCGTAGATAAAGAGGAGAGCTTAAGTCTCTATGAGCTTGTAAATGAGGGCAAAAAGATACCTGCAGAAGCTTCAAGCATCAACCATATAACAAATGAGATGATAAAAGGCAGACCTTCACTAAAAGAGAGCAGCGCATGGAAATTTCTGAGTGAGCACAATCATGAAAGTTCGACTCTTATCGCGCACAATATCAATTTTGACCTAGGCATGCTTGAGTCCTCAGGATTTGTATGGCAGGGCAAAACGCTCGATACATTAAGAGTCACAAAACACCTTATGCCAGAGTGCGAACAGTTCTCTTTGCAGTTTTTGAGATATGAGCTAAAGCTTTACAGAGATGAGCTGCAAGAGGCGCTTAAATTTGCTCTGGATGGTGGAGCAGTAGCGCATAATGCACTTGGTGATGCATTGTGTGTAAAACTTCTATATGAGTCTCTATTACAGATAAAAGAGCATGACACTTTAGTCGAACTGACTCAAAAAAATGTTTTGATGCAGAAGTTTGATTTTGGAAAATACAGCGGAAGATATATTGAGGAGATAAGTATGTGCGACAGGGGCTATCTGGAGTGGATGCTCTCAAATATAAGTGACCTGGATGAGGATATGAGGTATACCCTCAAAAGATATTTACATGGTTGATATGATATACTTCAAACTAAAAAACAAGGATTGCTTTGAGAGTAGCTGTTGAGTGCAAATCGCCGTTAATGCAAAAATCACTAGAACTTTTCTTGGACAAACATCTTAGTTCCGTAAAAAATTGCGATATTCTAATCAGGGACGTAAAGTGCTTTGATGATGAGAGATGTTTTTATATCTCAAGCGCCAAAGATGCTGATCTGCTAAAGCCATTTTCAAAGTCACAGCTTATTTTGGCGTTGGAAAAAAGATACAAAAGTATGAACAAGACAAAGGTAGAAGAGGATCTCGAAGAGGATGAAGATCTTGATTTTGACATTTTGCAAAAACGCATAGAGTCGCTTACACAAGAGTATCAGGCAAATATTTTAAAGGTAGTGCGCGCATTTTATGAAAAGTAAAACGATAACTAAAAAAATAGTATCCGGAAAATTTAAAAACAAAACCTTAAAACTCCCCTCAAAAACAACGACAAGGTCTTCAAAAGCTATAGTTTTGGAGTCATTTTTTAATACCGTGCAGTTTGAGATCATAGACTCTACCTTTGTAGAGCTATTCTCAGGCAGCGGCTCCATAGGTCTTGAAGCTCTTAGCCGCGGTGCAAAAAAGGTAATCTTTATGGAGAAGGACTCTGAAGCGCTGAAGATATTAAAAGAGAACATAGCGCAGACCGACCCTACGTCATGCGAAGTTCATAGCGGCGATACGTTTTCAAATATTGCAACCGTAGTAAAATCACTGCAGAAAAAAAATGAAGAAGCATATTTCTATATTGATCCGCCATTTAGCATAAGGGAGGGGATGAAGAATATCTACGACAAGATGATCTCTCTTATCGCCTCTTTGCCTAGAGAGTGCGTGAAACTAATTATAATCGAGCATATGAGCACTCTTGAGATCCCACAAAAGATCGGCAAATACTTAATAACTAAATCTAAAAAATTCGGAAATACCTCTTTAACATATCTCCAAAGCGAGTAAATTGGAATAGATATTGCTGCTACATCGTTAATATTCCAAGGATTAGCGATGAGAACGATCATTTTATTTTTACTTACTTTTACAACTATATATGCCGCTAAAATAAGCGATGTAGCAAACATCGTCGGAGTTAGAGACAATCACCTTATCGGCTATTCACTTGTAGTTGGTTTGGAAAAAACCGGTGACGGAACGACTTCAAAATTCACACTCCAATCAATTGCAAATATGCTAAAAGCTATGAATATAGATATGAACTCAATAGATATCAAGTCAAAGAACGTTGCGGCTGTCGTTGTAACGGCAGAACTTGCTCCTTTTGCAAGACAGGGTGATAAGATAGATATAACCGTCTCATCGATCGGTGATGCAAAATCACTTGAGGGTGGAACGCTTCTTATGACTCCACTAAAAGGGGTTGACGGCAAGATATATGCACTTGCTCAGGGTGCAATAAGTATAGGCGGCAGAAACGGACAGGGCGGAGGAGATTCTCATCCGACAACAGGTCTTATTTATGATGGCGGTTTGGTTGAGAGAGAGATCAGCATTGACCTCTATAACCAAGAGTTTATAACACTATCACTCAAAGATGCAAATTTTCAAAACAGCGTAACAATCCAAAAGACTCTAAATGAGCTCTACAGCACGCAGGTGGCGGTGGCACTAGATTCAAGGACTATAAGACTCAAAAAGCCTCAAAACAAAAGCATGGTGGAGTTTTTAGCTGAGGTTCAAGAGATAGATATGGACTATAACGTAAAAGACAGGATCGTTATTAACGAGAGAACCGGAACTATAATATCCGGTGTCGGCATAGAGATAAAACCTATTGTAATGACGCATGGGGATATAACGATTAAAATTACTGAACAAGATGAGCTAAGCAGACCGGCAGGCTCAATGAGCGTAGATGAAAATATGGTAATCGGACTTAATGAAAATGAGCTCTATACGAAAACAGGAAGTACGACAGTGGCAAATCTTGTCCGATCACTGCAAAAACTCGGGGCTACGCCAAAAGATATTATCTCTATCTTAGAAGCTATCAAGAGTGCTGGAAGTATCTCGGCCGAGCTAAAACTAATATAAGGATAGTAGATGAATATAGTAGATACACAACTTATATCTCAGCAGCATCAACTGCCTAAGATCGATCCAAAAGCTGATGATGCGAAGCTAAGAGAGCAGACGGATGCTTTTGAGTCTGTCATTTTAAAGATGTTAATGGATGATGCAATGAAGGATGAAAAAAATCTTTTTACCCAGGAGAATGATCCTGGAGATAAGATATATAAGTCAATGTACAGAGAGGAGCTTGCAAAGGCAAGTGCCGGAGGGTTTGGTTTTTCTCAAATGCTCTACGATTTTTTAAGCCGGAAGTAGCAAAAAAGCTAATATTTTATCTGTTTTTGTCGATATGGTTATATTGATAAGAAGATAAAAAGGATAAGTTATGATTTCACAAGTTAATCAAGCGGGTGTTCGCACCGCTTATACAAACACTTTAGGTGAAGAGAAGGAAGTCTCCAAGAAATCTTCCGCAACAGTTTCGCAACAGGGTGATACAAGTAAGGTCGAACGGATAAAAGAGGCTCTTGAGTCCGGCGAATATAAAGTAAATCTGCAAGCTCTTTCAGAGAAGATAGCTGAAGAGTTGATGTAGGTTTAAATTCAAACAAATAAGGATTATGCCATGTTATCTTATCATTTACAAAGCGCTATAAACGATTTAAGAGATTTAATAAAAATTACGGAATCAGACATAGAAGATATTCAGGTGGCAAATCACAATCCTCAGTTTGACAGATTAAAGCTAAAAGAGGAGAAGCTAAAGAGCTTTGAATCAAAAAAAGCCATGATAGACCATGAGATCTCTGCTCTTATACGTCTTCATCCAGACGTAGAGCTGCCAGAACTTTTAAATGAAGAGCAGCATACTATGTTAAATGAGCTAAAAGTTGAACTCTCAAATCTGCACTCAATCAATAAGCGCTATGCAAAACTTGTTCTTGCGGTCAGCAATCTCTATAACACTTTTTTAGAAAACTTAATCCCTACAGAGATGAACGGTTACAACAAGGTCGCTTCGAAAGATTCGACCATATTGAAAGTGAGAGCGTAGTATGGCTTCAATATTTAATACATTAAACATCGGCTACAGTGGACTTTCAGCGGCTCAGGTCGGAGTAAACACTACCAGCCATAATATAACTAATGCCGAGAGCGACGGCTATACTAGACAAAGAGTAGTAACCGCAGCAGCAACACCTATCTACAGTGCAGCCGGAAATGTTGGAAACGGCACACAGGTCATGGATATCGCCCGCATATTTGATAATTTTGTTTATGACAGATATACGGGAATTTCATCCGATAAAGAGTACTCTGATTTTACTAAAAGGACGCTAGAAGAGCTCTCGACTTATTTTCCTGAGATAGATGATGTCGGAATAAAGTCGGATCTCAAAGAGTACTACAATATGTGGCAGACATTCTCGGATAATCCTGACAATGATGCTATAAAACTGGCACTGGCGAAACAGACAGAGACGCTCTCTTCAAGTATTTCATCTGTTCAAAATAAAATTGTAGATCTTCAAAAAAGCATTAATGAGCAGCTCTCGGTAAATGTAAAAGAGGTAAACACACTAGCCGAAGAGCTTGCAGGTGTTAACAAATCTATAGAGATAGCAGAAGCCGGCGGAGCCTATACAGCAAATGATTTAAGAGATCAAAGAAGCTCGATCGAATTAAGACTTGCAAAGCTAATAGGTGCAGAGTCGCATATTGAGAATATCACCTCAAATTCTGCAATAGACAGCTCGTCAAACGAGGGATACGGCAGTTATACTTTGAGCGTGAACGGTTTTAATATAGTTGATGGCGGCTCTTTTCACCCTATACACATTTCGAGTGACAATAATATTAACGGATTTTACGAGCTCTCGTATGAGAGACAAGACGGCGTGCTTATATCTATGGACGAAAGTATCCAAGGCGGCAGAATAGGCGCAATTTTAGACCTCAGAGGAGACAAGAGACTCGATGATACCTCAGGTGTGCCGAGTAACGGAGTGTTGCAACAGGTTATTGATCAGATGGATGCTTTTGCCAACACACTGATAGAGTCAACAAATAATCTTTATGCTGCTAGTGCTACAACAAAGATGGAGTCAAATACCATTGACATAAGTGACACTCAGTCAATAGTTCGTTCATCACTTAATATAAACAATGGCTCTTTTGATGTGGTTATGTATGACATCGACGGAAATGTGACTGCAAGAAGAGCTATAAATATAGATTCAGTGACTTCCATGACGGGTGCCCCGGGCTCTAACTCGATAGAGGGACAGTTGAGTGCACAGGGAGATGACAATGGTGATGGGAATGCCAATAACGATATAGATGATTTTATACAGTTCAATTGGGCTACATATCCGGACGGAACCAATGCGGTCGAGTTTATTATGGATCCTGCTTATGCGGCTAAAGGGTATACTTTTGCAATAGAAGATAATTTAACGGATGGAGATTTTAGTACTGGTACAAACTTTGCGGGAGCATTGGGGTTAAATAGATTTTTTGACGGCAGCAATGCAAAAGATATCGATCTGAGTTTCAAACTAAAAGAGAACACTACAAATATTTCGGCAGGAAAATCTTCTGTAACGGGTGATAATAGACTCTCTATGGACATGATTCAGCAGCAGTTTGAAAAGTATGATTTTGAAGTAGGGAATGCGGTGTATAACTCTACGATTTATGGTATGTTTGATGTTATAGCGACTGAAGTCGGTGTCACAACAAATCAGGCAATAATAAACAATCAGACTATTTCAGCTCAATTTAACGCTACAGAACTGGAGTTCTTCTCTATCTCAAAAGTAAGTATTGATGAAGAGTTGACAAATCTTATAAAGTACCAGACAGCGTACGGTGCGGCTTCAAAGATTATTACTACGGTAGATCAGATGATGCAGACACTGCTCGGAATTAAACAGTAACTCTGTATGCCGAAATTTAGTATATTTATACTTCTGTTTGTATTTGTACTCTCTTTTTTCGGCTCTTTTTTTTATGGCGTCGATGCATACTCTTTAAACAGTACTGCTATTTTACTGCCGCCTTCAGGTGAGCATATTTTGGGTACAGACAGGCTTGGCAGAGATATTTTAGCAAGGCTTATAGAGGGAGGCAAAGTCTCTCTTATTATCGGAGTAGGGAGTGCATTTATAGCCTCTTTAATAGGTCTGATCTTAGGATCTATGGCTGGATATTTTCGCGGAAGTGTAGACAGAGGCTTCGTTGTCTTAGTTGACCTCTTTTTGACATTCCCTACATTTTTTCTCCTTTTGGCACTTGTTAGTTACGTAAATGCCTCAGCTTGGGTACTAATAGTAATTATCTCTATTACAGGATGGATGACCACGGCGAGACTTATACGCTCAGAGAGTTTTAGCATAACATCTCAGCCCTATATTAAGATACTAAATATTGCAAAGGTCAGCAAGCTAAAGATACTTTTTAAATATTACGCTCCGCTTCTGGCTCCAATATATTTTGTAAGCTTTACTTTTGGAGTTGGCGGTGCGATTCTGGCAGAGTCTGGACTTAGCTTTTTAGGACTTGGAATTGTAGCACCTCAGATGAGCTGGGGAACGATTCTCAGCAGCGGAAAAGATGTTGTAGAGATCGCGTGGTGGGTCAGTTTTTTCCCTGGTCTTATGATATTTTTAGTCACGTTCTCTCTTATAAATATCTCGAATTACCTTCAGCAGTTAACCAACAAAAAAGAGATCCAATAAAAAATTTAAATAAGTGATACAAAAGAGCAAAAGCGATATAATGCACCCAATTGAATTTAGGATAAATTATGATTTTAATGATTGATAATTATGACAGCTTCACCTATAATATCGTGCAGTATTGCAGAGAGTTGGGGGCTGATCTGAAAATAATTAGAAACGACGAAATGAGCGTTGAAGAGATAGAAGCACTTAATCCCGAAAAGATCATAATTTCCCCAGGTCCTGCAACTCCCGATGATGCAGGTGTTACTCTAAAAGTGATAGAGCACTTTAAAGATAAAGTGCCAATTCTGGGTATATGTTTGGGGCATCAAAGCATTGCTCAGGCTTTTGGAGCAAAAGTTGTTCGTGCTAAAAATATGATGCACGGTAAAACATCTACGATGAAGCGTACAAAAGAGTGCGAGATATTTAAAGATATTCCAAAAGAGTTTATTGCAACCAGATACCACTCTCTCATAGTAGACAAAAACTCTCTTCCCGATACCATAGAAGCAACGGCATACAGCATGGATGATGATGAGATAATGGCGCTTAAGGTAAAAGACAAAGATATTTACGGTGTCCAATTTCATCCCGAATCCATCATGAGCCAGTATGGTCATGAGATGATCGGAAACTTTTTAAAGATATGAGCATAAGAAACATCTTTTTCTTGATAATAGGATTAGATGCACTCTGGCTTGCCCTGCAGATAGGGGAACTCTCTATCTCTTACAATGAGGCTGAAATTTTAAATGGAGATTTTTCCTTTCTGCAGCTTTTAATAAATAGCTCAATCATGCTCTTTGGTCAAAACGATTTTGCTCTGCGACTTCCTATGATACTTCTGCATATTTTGAGTGCCATTCTACTGTATGATATATCAAAAAATTACATAAAAGTTCAAAGAAACAGACTTTGGCTTCTTATAATCTTCATTCTTCTACCCGGAGTTATAAGCTCATCCATCATTGTTAACAGTGCAGGTTTGGTTCTCTTTGGTCTGCTTCTGTTTGTATATATTTATGAAAATTACTCCATAAAGTACAGCTATATTCTGCTTCTTTTTTACATGCTTATTGATGGTGGATTTTCCGCTCTTTTTATGGGGCTTCTTTTCTATTCGCTTTATAAAAAAGATAGAAAATTTCTTCTGTTTAATCTGGTTATGTTTTTATCTTCTCTATCTATTTACGGGATAGATACACACGGTTCTCCAAAGGGCTATTTTCTGGACTCCATAGGAATATATGCAGCAATCTTCTCTCCAATCATCTTTATTTATCTTTTTTACACGCTCTACAGAAGATACTTAACCAAAGAGTTTGATATGCTCTGGTTTGTCTCAACCGTTGCACTTCTCTTTTCACTTTTGCTCTCATTTAGACAGCGTGTGCCAATAGAGTATTTTGCTCCGTATGTAATACTCTCCCTTCCGTTGGTCGCACAAACCTTTGAGCACTCATATAGAGTGCGTTTGAGTCTGTTTAGAAGGAACTACAGACTGGCATTTGTCATCTCGCTTGTTCTGCTTTTAATAAACTCTTCCGTTGTCTTCTTTAACAAATATCTTTATTACGTTATAGAGGAACCAAAAAAACACTTCTCTTATAAAATGCATGTTGCAAAAGAGTTGGCACAAGAGCTTAAAGTCATGGGAATAGAGTGTATAAACTCAGATGAAAAGATGTCAAAAAGATTAGAATTTTACGGTGTAACAAAATGCAACAATTATCTGCTTGAAGAAATTTCTGCAGATTCTACAAAAGAGGACAGTGTAACAATAAGTTACAAAAACAGAGCAGTTTACTCTGCTAATGTTACTAAAATATACACAAATTAAATCTATTTCCTACTTAATCTCCATATATACCGTCAGATTGGTTTACATGTGATAATATTTCATAAATATTAAAAATAGGGAGTTGCAATGGCTCAAAAAGCGATTAGAGAATTTGACGCAAAGTCAATTTTGGCTAAGCATTGGGATAAGTATTTTCCAGATTTCACTTATGCATACGAAACGGTTATGGTTCAAAACGGATCAGAACTTACTAAAGCTGCAAAAGAGAAAAAATGGTTAAAAGAAAAAACATTAGTTGCTAAACCAGATATGCTATTTGGTAAAAGAGGAAAGAATGGTTTGGTTCTGTTTAAAGATGCTAAACCGGGCGATGTATCTTTAGCAAAAGCATCATCTTGGATCGATGAGAAATCTTCTGAAAAACAATCAGTTTATTTTTCATTTGACGGCGACACCCCAACAGGCGAAGCAAAAGTTGATATGCTCACTCACTTTATCGTTGAGCCGTTTACTCCACACTCTCAAGAAGAGGAGTACTACATCTCTGCAACATGTGTCGGAGATGACGATGTTCTATATATGTCTGCTGAGGGCGGTATGGAAGTTGAAGAGAATTGGGATAAAGTTATAGAAGTAGCATTCCCGATTACTGCAACAGAAGAAGAGATTGCAGAAAAAATCAAAAAAAACATCCCTAAAGATGTTGCAAAAAATGACAAAGAAGCGTTTGCTGAGTTTACAATAGGTTTCTTTAAAGCTTACAGAGAGTTAAACTTTGCATACCTAGAGATCAACCCGTTTGTTCTTCAAGGTAAAAAAGTTGAGCTTTTAGATATGGTTGCAAAACTTGACGATACTGCAGGGTTCATGATGAGAGAGCAGTGGGGCGATGTTGAGTACCCTACATCATTCGGTATGGAAGAGAAATCTCCTGAAGTTTTAGCTATCGAAGATGCAGACAGCAAATCAGGAGCTTCACTAAAGCTTACTATCCTTAAGCCAGAAGCTAGAGTCTGGACGATGGTTGCCGGCGGTGGTGCTTCAGTTGTTTATGCTGATACTATTGCAGACTTGGCGGGCATCGAAGATCTTGCTAACTACGGTGAGTACTCAGGTGGACCGACTACAAGCGAGACAAAATTTTATGCGGAAACTATTCTTAATCTTATGACAAGAGGCAAAGATGCTAAAGGCAGAGATAAAGTTCTTATCATCGGTGGTGCTATTGCAAACTTTACAGATGTTGCAAAAACTTTTACGGGTATCATTCAAGCATTTGAGAACTATGCAGACAAAATGAAAGAAGTAGGCATAAAGATCTACGTAAGACGCGGTGGACCAAACTATGAAAAAGGTCTCAAAGATATTAAAGAGGCAGCGGATAGACTAGGGCTTTATATTGAAGTTTACGGACCTGAAACGCATGTTACAGATATCGTGCGTATGGCATTAACAAAGTAAGGATTAGAGATGGCGCAACTATACACAAGAGACACACAGGCGATTTTTTGGAATAACAACGCAAGTGCTATTCAAAGAATGCTAGATTATGACTATACTATAAAAAGAACTAAACCTTCGGTAGCGGGCATTGTCGCACCTACAAGCAGCTCTAAATTTGAGAAGTTTTTCTATGGACCGGATGAAGTTATGATCCCTCTATATAAAACCACTGCAGAGGCTAAGGCTGCTCAGCCGCAAGCTGATGTACTTTTAAACTTTGCATCTTTTAGAACTGCTTACGATGTAACTATGGAAGCGTTAGAGATCGGTGGATTTAAATCTATCATGGTAACAGCTGAAGGTATTCCTGAGAGACTTGCACGTAAGATGAATGCAACTGCAAAAGCTCAAAACGTGATCGTAATTGGACCTGCAACTGTTGGTGCAATTGCTCCGGGTGCATTTAAGATCGCAAATATCGGTGGAACAATTGAAAATATCGTTCAGTCTAAGCTTCATCGTGCAGGTTCATGTGGACTAGTAACTCGTTCAGGTGGTCTTTTCAATGAACTTTCAAATATCATCGCTATCAATGCAGACGGTATTGCTGAGGGTGTTGCAATCGGCGGAGACAGATTTGTCGGTTCAGTTTTTATTGACAACCTTTTAAGAATGGAAGCAAACCCTGAAGTAAAATATATGCTGCTTCTAGGTGAAGTCGGCGGAACTGAAGAGTACAAAGTTATCGAAGCTGTAAAAAGCGGAAAAATTAAAAAGCCAATTATTGCATGGTGTATCGGTACGATCGCTAAGTACTATGACAGCGGTGTACAATTCGGTCACGCGGGAGCATCTGCAAACGGTGATATGGAAACCGCTGAAGCTAAAAACAAAGCTATGAAAGAGGTTGGGATCCACGTTCCTGCATCATTCAACGATCTACCTGAGATAATAAGCGCAGTATACCACGAGCTACATGCAGAGGGTGTTATTAAAGATATCGCAGAGCCAGCAACAAATGTATGTCCAAGCGTGAGAAAATCTAAAGAGTTTATCTGTACTATCTCTGATGATAGAGGTGATGAGGCAACATATGCAGGCTTCCCTATCTCTTCTCTTGCTACTCCTGACACAGGAAAAGGTATCGGTGATGTTGTTTCACTTCTATGGTTCAAAAAACAGTATCCGAAATGGGCTACAGACTTTATTGAGACTGTTATCAAAACGGTTGCAGATCACGGTCCTGCAGTTTCAGGCGCTCACAATGCAAAAGTTACTGCACGTGCAGGTAAGAGCGTTGTTGAATCGCTTGTAACAGGTCTTTTAACAATTGGACCAAGATTTGGCGGCGCAATTGACGGTGCTGCACAATATTTCAAGTATGCAGATGACAACAAACTTACTCCTGCAGAGTTCTTGAATCATATGAAAAAAGAGGGTGTTCCTATTCCTGGTATCGGGCATAGAATCAAATCTCTCAAAAACCCTGACTTGCGTGTAGAGGGTCTTAAGAAATATGCGGCTGCTCACTTTCCTGCGACTCCGCTACTTGACTATGCACTAACTGTTGAGCAGTTGACAACGTCTAAAAAAGAGAATCTTATTCTTAATGTTGACGGTACTATCGGTATTCTTATGGTTGATATGTGGAGAGCACTCGGATACAGCGAAGATGAGATAAATGAGTTTATCTCAAGCGGTACTCTAAATGCATTCTTTATCGTTGGAAGAAGCATAGGATTTATCGGTCACGTGCTTGATGAAAAACGTCTTGCAATGCCGATGTACAGACATCCGATGTCTGACATTCTTTACGATGTTCAGGTTGCAGAGAAACTGTAGTCTTTTTTCTAAATTTCAAGGGGATAACTCCTCTTGAATAACTCCTTATCCTTTTTACTATCTCCCCTAAATAGAATTATTTCTAAAATTCATATTTTTTTTGATATACTTATAGCAAATAGACTTTAAAAATTGACTGGATTAGCATGAAAAAAGCATTTACTATGCTCGAACTTGTATTTGTAATTGTTGTGATCGGGATTTTAGCTGCAGTAGTTATCCCTAGAATAGGATCTAATAAACTTCAAGAAGCGGCTATACAGGTTGTCTCTCACATTAGATATACACAGCACTTGGCGCTGGTTGATGATAGATTTGATGCAGGTGATCCGACATGGTATAGAGCACATTGGCAAATTTATTTTAAACATGATACTGATGGAAGCGGTGATGTTGTATATACAATATACTCGAATAAAGATTTAGATGATATGACAGTTTCTGTAAATCCTGATGCTGATGAGATTGCAAGTAGCCCTCTTGATAGACAAAATTTAACTGGTGACAGTTTGTATGCCAATAGGACAGGGAGTATGAACATAACTGATGAATATGGTATAGCAATCGCAGATATGAACACATTGATGAGCAATGGCTGTAATCAAGCAAGAAGAATATTCTTTGACCATTTAGGAAGACCTTTATTACAAAGCAATACAAGTGCCTATCAGACATTACTTACTAGTCAGTGTAGGATTACATTAACAGATGGTAGTGATAATATTGCAATAGCAATAGAGCCAGAAACAGGGTATGCGTGTGTATTAAACAGCGCAGGAACTGACTGTATTTAAAGTCTTGATTAATTTCCAAAAAAATTAAGAAATAAATAAGCGTAACTTCTCTATAATTCCCCTCCACAAACAAAGAGACCTAAAGTTTAGGACAAACAATCTAAGTTTGAGATCATTGAAAACTAAGCAAGTAAATAGACTTTAAT
>NZ_SZPX01000010.1 GCF_005217605.1 Sulfurimonas crateris
TGTGCTAGTACTTAAGTCCAAAAAGGAAAAAAACCTGTTTATTATTAGCTTTTGTGAAAACTATGAGTCTTTAAGAACACACAACCATATTTTAACTATTTGGTTGATAAATATATTATATGAAGGAATCTAATGAAGTTTAAAAACCAGTTTACACAAATAATTTTCATACTATTTTTTGTATTTTTTGTCATGATGGCAATCAGATCAACTCTTCTTTTTATGTATCCGTCTGACTTTGATGATTTGACAAAATCTGAACTTATACGCTCTTTACTTATGGGATTTAGAGTTGATATGATAACAATATTCACTTTCTCATTTGCATTTATTTTACCGTTAATTTTTATAAAAAAAGTTCTGCCAAGAAAGATAATAGGAGTTACGTGGGGAGCACTCCTGTTGGTAATTTTTACAATATCTTTTGGCGATGTTTTATATTTCAACTTTACGCATAAACATATCTCAAATGAGATATTTAATCTAGGAAACGATTTTAACATAATCACAAATATTGCATTTAACTCTTATCTGCCTTATACGGTTGGAGCGTCTGTTTTTTCGCTTATTTTTCTATATTTTTGCTATCTTGTTTTTTCAACCTCTCCATCAGCATTTGTTGGCGGAAAAAAGCTGGCAGTTTATTCACTTATCACTGTTTTAGTACTTTTTTTAGGCATCAGAAACACAGTTGCAGGCAAATCATTTGGCTCTGCCGATGCCTTTGCAGTGAGCAAGATCAGCTCAGGGAACTTGGCACTAAACGGTTTTTTTACACTCTATAGGACCACTAACGGCAAAGATAAGCATGACTTAATGAACGTGGATGATGCAGTAAGAATCACAAAGGAGGCTCTGTCGACTCCAAACGCAAAATTTATAGACGACGACTACCCTCTTTATAGAAGTTATAAAGCAAAAGAGAATGAAAAATACAATGTCGTAATAGTACTTCTTGAGTCGTGGGGTGCCGAGCATATCGACGGGTTTACAAGATACAAAGAGCTTAATGTAACTCCTTTTTTCAAAAAGCTAAGCGGTGAATCTTTAAAGTTTACAAATTTTTATGCAAATGGCTTGCGTTCGATCTTTGGCATCACATCTATGTTTACAGGGATAACTCTTCCATCCGGATTTGAATATCTAGGAAGAGGTTTGGAACTCTCAAACATCAGCTATCTTGGACGTGTAGCCAAGCAAAACGGCTACTCGACAATGGCAATGCAGGGCGGGAACCGTCGCTCATACAGAGTAGATGCTGTCTCTCATATTTCAGGATTTGATGATTATTACGGTGCAGAGGACATACCAAACGTAGAAGTTATTGAAGAAGGAAGAGAGGCTAGAACAGGTACTTACGATCATAATCTTTTAAATTTTTACAACAAAAAGATCTCGGAATTAAAAGAACCTTTTCTCTCCTTTGCATTTACATCTACAAATCATCCGGACCTACATCTTCCAAGAACAGAATTTGAAAGATACCCACACAATCTCAACAACTATTACGGTGAGCTAAATGCATATCTATATGTAGATAATGCTATTGAAAAATTTATCGACAGTGCTAAAAAAGAGCCCTGGTTTGATAGAACTATATTCATATTCACCGCCGATCACGGCAACGGGGACGCGCTAAACAAGATCGGAAAAGAGTTAAGAGGAAATCCTGAGCACTTAGCCACAATTGAACACTATAGGATTCCGCTTATTATCTATGCGCCAAAGATTTTCAAACCACAAGAGCTAACTACTCTCGGTTCTCAAAATGATATTTTCCCGACAATAGTGGATATGCTTGGTTTTGATGCAAATATAACGACACTAGGCAACTCGCTGTTTGACAGTGAAGTAAAAAATAGATTTGTATATCTCTTCGGCGGAAATATGATCGGTCTGATAAACGAAAACGGGTATGTTATGCATAACTTTAAAAATGTTGTTGAACAAAATGGAGAAAATTTAGAAGAGAGCAAAGAACTCCTTTTTGCAGTAGACACGGCAGAAGCCAATCTGCTGGAGACAAACAGGTGGGCAAAATGAAAATACTGATAATTTTACCAAACTGGCTTGGTGACGCTGTTATGGCAACTCCAGCAATTGAACTTCTAAGCACTTACTATTCAAGTGCGAGATTTACTTTTGTAGGAAGTTTTGTCTCTATAGAAGCGCTGAAATACCACCCAAAATGCGAATTGGCGATAGTAGATGAGACAAAAAGATCATCAAACAGGATCAAAGCAACATATGAGCTTGCCAAAAAACTCGGCACTTTTGAGATGGCTATCTCATTTAGAAATCAGATTCACTCCTCTTTACTTCTAAAACTCACAGGAACTGTTCTGTGCATTGCCAAAAAATCGTGGCACTCCATGTTCCTGCTCTCGCATACTCCTACTATTAAAGCAGATAAACACCTAAGCAGACAGTACGCCCAGCTTGCCATGATAAATACGGATGCATGGGATAAAAACACACCACCACTCAAGCTCTACATCGAGCCAAAAAAATTTGACAGGTCGACAATGGGTATAAACGCGGGAGCTACATACGGCAGTGCGAAAAGATGGTATCCTGAGAGATTTGCCGAAGTTGCACGTGAGTTCAGTAACAAATACGACATTATCATCTTTGGCGGTCCAAACGAAGCGGAGATGGCAGATGAGATAGAGTCCTATCTTGCATCATCAGGTGTGACAAACTACACAAACTTGGCAGGAAAGACAAACATAAAAGAGCTCTGCTCACTTATCGGCGGATGTTCGCTCTTTGTTACAAACGACAGCGGACCTATGCATGTCGCCGCTGCTTATGGAGTTCCTACCGTCTCAATATTCGGTCCGACAAAACATACGGAAACTTCGCAGTGGATGAATGAGAAAAGTAAGATCGTGAGACATGATATGGAGTGTGCTCCATGTATGAGAAGAGAGTGCCCGCTTGGACATCATGAGTGTATGAAGAGCATTACGGCCGATGAAGTCATCAAAGCCGTAAAAGAGCTGGAAATTTAATCTAAAATAGAACTTTCAAACCAAAGTAGAGCGATTCGTTGTACTCAACGTCTCCTCTTTCGTAATTCGTATCCATATGTCTATAGCCAGCCGTTATAAAAGCGTTTTGTATCACCTCTGCCTCTAATGTAACGCGATACTCCAAAAAGCTGTCGGCTTTATCCAAAGAGAGAACCTCAGGTGCAGCGTATAGAGATGCTCCTACATAAAACGGGATAATTGAAGTCACTGGAAGTTTATATACTACCTCTACCCCAAAAGGGATTGATACAAAATCTTTCGTATGATTCAATTTCGCCCCGATTCCAAGTCTAAAATCGGTGCTGACCTCTCTTTGCATCAAAAAGTTCAGCTCTTGATAATCATCAATAGAGCGCACATCGCTGTGTCTCTCATCTGCATTTAAATATTTTGCACCCAGAAAGATAGTGTCAGGTTCAATATTATCACTAAACTGCCCCATATCTAATCTTGCCGAGAGTTCCAGATCCGAGTTATTTACATTTACTTCCGCACTATGCATAGCAAAAACCGATACGGCACTCAATGCCGTTAAACATATCTTCTTAAACATCTATATCTCCTTTTATTTTTTGAATCGTTTTTGTGGTGCTCTTTCCATCTACAAAGTCAACCAGCTTTAACTCTCCTGCAAACTCTGTTCCTACTACGCTTTTGCCCTCATAATCTCCACCCTTTACAAGCGTATCGGGCTTTATCATTTTTATAAGCTCGTATGGAGTATCCTCCTCAAAAGGAACTACAAAATCTACCGCTTCAAGAGCCGCCAAGAGATAAGCTCTGTCCTCTGCAATATTTACAGGGCGAGATGGTCCCTTTAGACGAGAAACAGACGCATCTGAATTCAATCCTACAATCAAAAGATCTCCAAAACTCTTTGCGATTTGCAGATACTTCACATGCCCTACATGGAGTATATCAAAACAGCCGTTTGTAAAGACAACCTTTTTGCCGTTTGCACGGTAACGCTCTACAACCGCTTTTATCTCATCAAAGCTTTTTATATGCGCTTCAGAGGTGCTCTTATGCAGTGAGGCTTCATACTCCTCTATCTCATCGAGTGTGACCGTTGCAGAACCAATTTTTCCGACAACAACACCCGCTGCAAGGTTTGCAAACTTTGCAGAATCCTCTATGCTTTTTTTCGCACTAAGAGCAAAGGCGATGGAAGCGATGACTGTATCTCCAGCACCGGTTACATCAAAAACCTCTTTTGCAACGGTTGGAAATATCTTCATCTCATCATCAAATACAGCAATTCCGTCCTCTGATAGCGTAATAAGAGAGATTGTCAGATCAGCCTCTTTCTTCATCTTTAAAAGAGCTTCTTTTAGGCTTATTTTATCTTTTATTTCGATCTTTGTAGCGAGCATCGCCTCTTTTTTATTTGGCGTTAAAAGATATGCGCCGCTATATTTGCTGTAGTCACTCCCTTTTGGATCAACCAAAACTTTAACGCCTGCTTTGTTACAGAGTTTTATAACTCCTTGGCACAGCTCATTAGTTAAAACACCCTTTCCATAGTCGGACAAAATCAGTGCATCATACCCAGAGACACTATTTGTAAGTGAGTTTAAAATCTTTTCAACAGAAGATTTTTCTATCTCCTCTTTGCTCTCTTTGTCATATCTTAGTATCTGCTGTGAAGCCGCTATCACACGGCTTTTTTTGGATGTTTTTCTTCCATCTTGAATAATTATCCCGCTAACATCTACATCTATATTTTTTAACAGAGCTATAAGCTCAACCCCATTCTCATCGCTTCCTATAACGCCGCTGACACTTACATTAGCACCAAGGGCTTTTAAGTTATTTATGACATTTCCCCCGCCGCCAAGAACGGTCGTCTCTTTTGCAATATCTACTACTTGAACAGGGGCTTCGGGGGAGATTCTCTCACAGCTTCCCCAAAGATAGTGGTCTATCATCAGATCACCGATAACCAATATATTAGGAGTTAAATCTTTCAAGTTTTTCATTATTTTACTTCTTCTTCAAAAACTCTTTTTATCTCACTTATATATGCTTTGATCCCATCTTCCATTTCAAATTTAGGCTCATAATCTAAAGCCTCTTTTGTTGAAGCTATGTCAGCCTCAGTATGAAACTGATAGCTCCCTATAAACGGGTTTGGAATATATTCGCACGAGAGCGTTGTGCCAAGCTCTCGCTGTAAAATATCTACTATATCTTGAAAGCTTCTAGCCTTACCGGTTCCGACATTATATATTCCGCTCTTCTTTGGATTCATCGCTTTTATATTTGCCTGAATGATATCTTCTATATATATGAAGTCTCGCAAAATTTTATCGCTATCCTCAAAGAGACGAGGATTTTTTCCCAAGAGAATCTGATGTCCGAACTGCAAAACCATAGAAGCGGTCGTGTTTTTAAAATACTCTCTTGGACCGTAAACATTAAAATATCTAAGCCCGACTATAGAGATGTTGCTATTTTGCATATACTCTCTGCTCAAATTGTCCATACATAGTTTTGAGAATCCGTAAACATTCTGCGGTGCTTCGCGCCCTACTATCTGTGGTGAAGCAGCATTTCCGTAAGTAGCCGCCGAGGATGCATAGATCATATTCGCATTGTGTTTTATTGCAAGCTCTAAGAGATCCTTGTAAGCATTTACATTTGTTTTTACCATAAGATCTTGTTCTAGTGCAGTAGTATCAGATATAGCCGCTTCATGAAATATATAATCAAATTTATAGTTTAACTCCAGATTAAGCAACAGATCTCTGTCGTTAATATCTCCGCTTATTATCTCTCCCCTAAAGCCTATCAGATTTTTAAAGTGGCCAAAGCTCTTTAAATTTCCGTTTGATAGCTTTTCACCGCTTCTAAAGCTGTCAACTATCACGACTTTCGCATCAGGATGATTCTCTTGAAAATAAAACGCCAGATTTGAACCTATAAAACCTGCCCCACCCGTTATTAAAATTGTTTTATTATCTAAATCATCATCTATATATCTCATCTCTGCACCAAGACCTCGTAAATTTAACAAAATAATAACAGATAAATCATTAACAAGCATTTAAGATTAATCTCATTATAATTTGCCTGAAATTAAGAAAAGGGTGTAAAAAATGAAAAAAATCGTTTTATCAATTGTTGCTCTAGGTGCAACTACTGCTTTAATGGCAGCTGTAAATGCAGGTGCTTGTACTGGTTGTCACGGTGCTGACTGGAGTAAAGCTGCTCTAGGTAAATCTAAAAATGTTGCTGAGATGAGCAAAGCGGATATCGCAGCTGCACTAGTAGGTTACAAAGATGGTAGTTACGGTGCAGCAATGAAGGGTCTTATGAAAGGTCAAGTTGACAAATATTCAAATGAAGAGCTAGAAGCTTTCGCACAAACTATCGGTAAATAATTTACCTGAATTGCCCACTGTGGCAATTCTCCACACAACTTTCCAAATTATCCAAATATAAAAAATTCTAATACTACATTAATATACATTTAAGAATAAACCAATTACAATTTGTCTGAATTTAAAAAAAGGGTGTAAAAAAATGAAAAAAATAGTAATGTCAATAGTTGCTTTAGGTGCAACTACTGCTTTAATGGCTGCAGTAAATGCACAAGCTTGTACAGGTTGCCACGGTGCTGACTGGGCAAAAACTTCTATGGGAAACAAAAATGTTGCTGAGATGAGCAAAGCGGATATCGCAGCTGCTCTTAAAGGTTACAAAGACGGTAGTTATGGTGGAGCTAAAAAAGGTCTTATGGTAGGTCAAGTTTCTAAATACTCTGACGAAGAATTAGATGCTTTTTCACAAACAATAGGTAAATAATCTACCTTCTGAGTTGCCGATTCTGGCAACTCATCTCTCTGTAAAATCTCTCTTCTACTCTGGTTTATAGTTTTTCTTTAAAGCTTCTTTTTTCTGTTCCTGTTTTAGAGCGTCATTTAACTCATCTTCACCGTCAAATTTTGCAGCGTTTAAAAACTTCTCTTCATCATCAAACTGTCCATTTTTTATTGCCCACAAAAATGCAAAAAGCGCAAGTGCTCCCAAAAAAATAGAGACTCCCAGCATCATAGCTATTACCCAGTTACTCATCTTATCTATTTCTCCATTTATAACGTATTCTCATCGAGTTGCCGACAACCAACAGTGAACTAAGTGACATAGAGATCGCAGCAAAGAGCGGTATTATATATCCAGCCATTGCTAGCGGAATAGTTACGGCATTATAGACCAATGATATTAGAAGGTTTTGTTTTATCAGGCTAAATGTAGTCTGGCTGATTTTAAAAGCATCATTCAATGACCTAAGTGAATCATCTAAAAGTACCACGTCTCCCACTTCTACCGCTATATCACTACCGCTTCCCATAGCAATTGCAATATCTGCTGATGCAAGTGCTAGTATATCATTAACGCCATCTCCGACCATTACCACTTTTTTGCCATTTTCATGAATAGATTTTATATACTCTGCTTTATCTTGAGGGGTCTGCTCATAGAAAAAACTTTTTATTCCTACTTCATTTGCTATGCTTTTTGTAATATTGCCGTGGTCTCCACTTAAAAGAACAACCTCGATTCTCTTTTGATGCATATTTGAAATAAGCTCTTCTATACCATCTTTAATTTTATCTTTTAGCTCATATACCGCTGCAAGTTCATTGTTTATAACAAAATAAAAAGCTGTCTCATCTACCAAAATATCAGCATCTACGCCATGTTCATTTATAAATTTCAGATTTCCGCCGAGGGTGCTTGTATTGTTATGCTTTGCCTCTATGCCTTTTGCAGGGATCTGTATATACTCATCGAAGACAACCTCTTTAATATCTTGGTTCTGCTCTTTTATATACTCTGCAACACCTCTTGATATTGGATGCTTAGAGGATTTAACCATTGAGTAGAGTAGGTTTTTATCAAATTCTCTATATATATGCTCTTTAATAACCTCAGGTTTTCCTACTGTTATAGTTCCTGTTTTATCCAAAATAAGAGTATCTATGGTTGCCATGGTCTCAAGTCCTGCAGCCTCTTTGAAAAGTATTCCTCTTGAAGCGCTTATGCTGAGCCCCACTAAAGTCGCAACCGGTGTAGCAAGAGCAAGGGCGCATGGGCATGCTATGATTATAACGGATACTGCCACCATAAAGGAGGTCTCAAAACTATTCGGCCAGAGCCACCACCCTAAAAATGTCACCAGAGCCAAAAGTAAAATAACAGATGAGAAGTATTCGGAGAGCCTGTTTGCCATCTGCTGGATTTTTGGTTTTTTATTTATCGCCGATTCTAAAAGTGAGACTATATTTGAGAGCGTGGAGTGTTTAAAGTCCTTAGTTGCCATAAAATGAATATCGGCATCAATACTTGTTGTTCCGCTGACGACACTCATCCCAACCTCTTTATAAACAGGATTGCTCTCTCCCGTTAAACTAGACTCATCAAAGGAACCGCTCCCTTTTAATATCTCACCGTCAAGCAAAACCTTCTCTCCGGAAGAGACTACAACAACGTCACCTGCTTGAACATCATCAATCTTACATTCTATAATCAAGCCGTCTCTTACGACTCTAACTTCAGAGGGGATGTTTTTTGTGATCATATCAAGAGTATCAGCCGCACTTTTCTTGCTCAGTACCTCTAAAAATTTTCCTATCAAAACAAAAGTGATTATCATACTGACCGAATCAAAGTAGGCTTCGCCATGCTGCATAATGGTTATATATATAGAGTAGATATAAGTAAGCAGAGCCCCTGTTGCAACCAGCAGATCCATATTTACTGTTTTTGCCTTCAGACCATAGTACGCACCCCTAAAGAAGACCCAACCGCTATAAAAAAGAACAGGAGTAGAGAGTATCCACTCTGCTATATTTAATATAGTTTTGACATCTTGGGTTATTCCGCTGAAGTATCCTGCGTACTGCGCAACGGCTATCCACATAATATTCATAGATGCAAAAATAGCAACTGCCATCTTCAAATAGTAAGCTTTTCGCTCTTTGTTTACAAACTCCTCTTGCGTCATGGCATCATAGGCAAAAGCGTCATAACCTATCGCTCTTATCATATCTATGATCTTGGAGAGTTTTACAACATCATCTGCCCACACAATTGTTGCTTTGTTGTTTGTAAAATTTATATTTGCCTCTATTACTCCCTCCATCTTGCCAAGGGCTTTTTCATTCAGCCAGACACAAGCAGAGCAGTGAATCCCTTTTATTATTAAAGAGACTTCGCTGAATCCTTCACTATTAACTTTTACAAACTTATCGTAAAACGAAGGTGAATCAAAACTTGAAGAGTCTGCATAATTTTGAAGAGGTGGAGCCAAGAGGCTATTTTTGCTCTTTTCGTAAAAGCTATCAAGTCCTTTATCCTGTAAGAGATGATAAACACCTTGACACCCGTTACAGCAAAAGTTCAGCTCTTGCTCTTTTATCATTACAGATGGATCGAACTCTAAATGGCAGTGAGAGCAGGGAATCTTAGAGGACAACTTCAAACTTCCCGAATTTTTTGTTTTTATGGATCTTATCCCATTCTTCTACATACCCGCTCATGCAGATATATACGCCGTTTTGCGCAACAGCTTTGGCAAAACCGATTGCCATCCCAAGATTTAAACTGGCCTCTATATTATCTATCTCAAAAGGTTTCATTGAACCGACGAAAATAATCTTTCTATCATCAAAGATCTCAGCTAGAAACTCTGCACTTAAGTGCATAGTATCCGTTCCGTGCACAATTACAAAAGTGTCATCACTAGACTCCATAATAACATTTGCAAGAACTTTTCTGTCATCCATTGTCATATCCAGACTATCTTTATAGATAATACCTGCCAGATCATACTTAAATTCCATGCTTTTTAAAATCGTCTCTATCGCTTCATTGCTGTATGGAATCTCCAGCTCCCCGTTTAATGGGTTATATTTTTTATTAAATGTTCCACCACTATTTAATATCAGCATTATAAATATCCTCTAATTTTGAAACTATCTTTGTAGCTTTTGATCTTTTATAGGTTTTCTTCTCATCAAAAAGATAATTTTCACAAATCCCAGCCTCTATGGCCGCCTCAATATCTCTCTCTTTATCACCCACCAATATTGAGCTTTTCAGATCAATATCAAACTCTTTTTGAGCTTCTAAAATCATACCGGGCTCTGGTTTTCTGCAACTGCACTCTCCAGAGATTTCAGGATGATGTGGACAGTGATAAACTTTCGTGATTTTAATGCTCTTTTTTGCGAACTCTTCTATCATCCAAGTGCTCAACTTCTCAAAGTCCGATTTATCATAATAATTTCTTGCAATTCCTGACTGATTAGTTACAACGATAATGAGATATCCAAGATTTTGATAATGCCTACAAAGCTCAAATATTCCATCTATAAACTTAAAATCTTCTATCTTGTAAAGATAGTTAAGCTCAATATTTATAACACCGTCACGATCTAAAAAAAGTGCTTTTTTCATAAAATATCAGTTAACACCATCACCAAAAATCTCTTTTTCTATAATATCACATATAATATGCCCAATTAATATATGAGACTCTTGTATTCTAGGTGTAGAATCTGATGGCACTACTAAAGCTATATCAGCCATTTTCGCCATCTCTCCACCATCTCTGCCAACCAGAGCTACAGTTTTTATACCTTTTTGCTTTGCAACTTCAAATGCATTAATAATATTTTTTGAGTTACCTGAAGTGGATATGCCGAAAAATATATCGCCCTCTTGCCCCATACCCTCAAGCTGACGTGAAAAGACCTTGTCATAGCCGTAATCATTTCCAATAGCTGTCAGGTTAGATGTGTCTGTCGTGAGCGCAAGAGATGGAATAGAAGGTCTGTCAAATCCATACCTGCCGACAAGTTCTGCAGCAATATGTTGTGCATCAGCTGCACTTCCGCCGTTTCCTGCCAGTATAGTTTTATTTTTACCTTTATATAGTTCTACACACGCTCTGCAGACCTCTACAATTTTATTTAATAACTCTTCATTTTCATAAATAGCTTGTTTTGTCTCATATGATTTTTTTATCTGATCTTTTATATAATTTTTCATATAACATCCTAAATAGTATGTAAAATAATACCATATAATAAATTGTTAAAGCTTCAAGAGTTGTAATATTTTTTATGATTTTATATTGATTAAATAAGTTAGTAGAAGAAATGACCAACTAGGCAGCGACCTACGTTTCCACACCTGAAAGGTGCAGTATTATCAGCGATGAGAGGCTTAGCTTCTGGGTTCGGAATGGGGCCAGGCGTTTCCCTCTCTCTATAGCCACCTAGACAGTCACATTTAAATACATACTTTTATGTACTTAGATATAACCGT
>NZ_SZPX01000011.1 GCF_005217605.1 Sulfurimonas crateris
AAGAAGATTTACATTTGGTTTTAAACCAAAAGTTCATTAAATTATCATTGTTAAAGTCAATAAAATATAGTTATAAGAGATAACTAGAGATAAGAAGAGCGATCTTTGTATTTCTACGTAAATCAAATTATAAATATATCAACTAAATAACTACAATTAAACAGGCACTATTTTACATTAAGTAAGGTAGTGAACGTAAATTAGAATAAAAAAGATATTAAGGGCCATAGGTGGATGCCTTGGCTAGTAGAGGCGATGAAAGACGTACTAGGCTGCGAAAAGCCTCGGGGAGCTGCCAAGAAGCTTTGATCCGGGGATTTCTGAATGGGGCAACCCGGCATGGCGCGAGTCATGTCACCCTACGGGGGGCGAACCAAGGGAAGTGAAACATCTCAGTACCTTGAGGAAGAGAAATCAAACGAGATTCCCATAGTAGCGGCGAGCGAACTGGGATTAGGGCACTTAGTGATAATATATTTGTTAGCCGAACACTTTGGAAAGAGTGGACATAGAGGGTGATATTCCCGTAAGCGAAAACATTTATATGGTACTAGACTAAGGAACGAGTAGGTCGGGACACGTGTTATCTTGACTGAATATGGGGGGACCACCCTCCAACCCTAAATACTACTACTAGACCGATAGCGAACAAGTACCGTGAGGGAAAGGTGAAAAGAACTGCGGTGAGCAGAGTGAAATAGAACCTGAAACCTATGGCTTACAATCATTCGGAGCACTATTATATATAAGTGTGACGGACTGCCTTTTGCATAATGAGCCTGCGAGTTGTGGTATCTGGCAAGGTTAAGCGAACGCGAAGCCGTAGCGAAAGCGAGTCTTAATAGGGCGAATTAGTCAGATGCTGCAGACCCGAAACTGAGTGATCTATCCATGAGCAGGTTGAAGCTGGTGTAAGAGCCAGTGGAGGACCGAACCCGCTGGCGTTGAAAAGTCTTGGGATGACTTGTGGATAGGGGTGAAAGGCCAATCAAACTCAGTGATAGCTGGTTCTCTCCGAAATATATTTAGGTATAGCCTCGAGCAGTAGCATGAAGGGGTAGAGCACTGACAGGGCTAGGGCTGCTTACCGCGGTACCAAACCCTATCAAACTCCGAATACTTCATGTGTAACCTCGGGAGTCAGGCGGTGGGTGATAAAATCAATCGTCAAGAGGGGAACAACCCAGACTAGCAGCTAAGGTCCCAAAGTCTTGTCTAAGTGGAAAAGGATGTGAAGTTGCTGTGACAACCAGGAGGTTGGCTTAGAAGCAGCCACCCTTTAAAGAAAGCGTAACAGCTCACTGGTCTAGCGATTTTGCGCCGAAAATATAACGGGGCTAAGACAAGCACCGAAGCTCTAGGTTGTAGTACATCATTAAGTTCTCAGAGAAGAGATATTCAAAGAGTTATATTTAAAACTTTACGGAGTGAAGTTTTAAAATGCCTCAGGGGATAAGAGAGATACTTAGGATTTAATGATGTACTACAGCGGTAGGAGAGCGTTCCAGTCAGCGTAGAAGCCATACCGGCAAGGAGTGGTGGAGCGGCTGGAAGTGAGCATGCAGGCATGAGTAGCGAGAAAAGAAGTGAGAATCTTCTTCGCCGTAAACCCAAGGTTTCCTACGCGATGCTCGTCATCGTAGGGTTAGTCGGGACCTAAGTCGAGTCCGAGAGGGGTAGACGATGGCAAATCGGTTAATATTCCGATACCGACTGTTGTTCGCTTGAGTGATGGGGGGACGCATAGAGTTAATTGAGCTCACTGATGGAATAGTGGGTCGAAGGATGTAGGTTGTAAGGTAGGCAAATCCGCCTTACATTAGACCGAGATCTTACAGGCAGAGCAATCTCTTCGGAGAGCGCTTTGAATCAATGATACTGTCGTGCCGAGAAAAGCCTCTAAACGAGAACAACAGTTGCCCGTACCGTAAACCGACACAGGTGGGTGAGATGAGTATTCTAAGGCGCGTGGATGAACCCTGGTTAAGGAACTCTGCAAACTAGCACCGTATCTTCGGTATAAGGTGTGCCCTATTTGTAAGTGGACTTGCTCCACGAAGCATTGACGGGTCGCAGCAAAGTGTCCCTCCCGACTGTTTACCAAAAACACAGCACTCTGCTAACTCGTAAGAGGATGTATAGGGTGTGACGCCTGCCCGGTGCTTGAATGTTAAATGGATTGCTTAGCTCACGCGAAGGCTTGAAATGAAGCACAAGTAAACGGCGGCCGTAACTATAACGGTCCTAAGGTAGCGAAATTCCTTGTCGGTTAAATACCGACCTGCATGAATGGCGTAACGAGATGGGAGCTGTCTCAACCAGGGATCCAGTGAAATTGTAGTGGAGGTGAAAATTCCTCCTACCCGCGGAAAGACGGAAAGACCCCGTGCACCTTTACTATAGCTTGACATTGCTATTGGGATATTCATGTGCAGGATAGGTGGGAGCCGTTGAATCTATGACGCCAGTTGTAGATGAGGCATCCTTGAGATACCACCCTTGAATATTCTGATAGCTAACTCCGTACGATTATCTCGTACGAGGACAATGTCTGGTGGGTAGTTTGACTGGGGCGGTCGCCTCCTAAAAAGTAACGGAGGCTTACAAAGGTTCGTTCAGAAGGGTTGGAAATCCTTCGTAGAGTATAATGGCATAAACGAGCCTGACTGTAAGACATACAAGTCAAACAGAGTCGAAAGACGGTCATAGTGATCCGGTGGTTCTGTGTGGAAGGGCCATCGCTCAAAGGATAAAAGGTACGCCGGGGATAACAGGCTGATCTCCCCCAAGAGCTCACATCGACGGGGAGGTTTGGCACCTCGATGTCGGCTCATCGCATCCTGGGGCTGGAGCAGGTCCCAAGGGTATGGCTGTTCGCCATTTAAAGCGGTACGCGAGCTGGGTTCAGAACGTCGTGAGACAGTTCGGTCCCTATCTTCCGTGGGCGTAGGAGAGTTGAGGAGAGCTGACCCTAGTACGAGAGGACCGGGTTGGACGTGCCACTGGTGCACCAGTTGTTCTGCCAAGAGCATCGCTGGGTAGCTACGCACGGATGAGATAACCGCTGAAAGCATCTAAGCGGGAAGCCAACTCCAAGATGAACTCTCCCTGAAGTACGCTTGAAGACTACAAGCTTGATAGGCTGGATGTGTACGCAGAGTAATCTGTTTAGCTGACCAGTACTAATAGTACGTTTGTCTTTTTTACATATCGTTCACTACCTTACTTAGTGTACAGGTGTCTGATGTAGTTATTTAGAATATTGACTTTAACAATGAAAATCTTACTCCTCTAACCAAAAACGGTTATATCTAAGTACATAAAAGTATGTATTTAAATGTGACTGTCTAGGTGGCTATAGAGAGAGGGAAACGCCTGGCCCCATTCCGAACCCAGAAGCTAAGCCTCTCATCGCTGATAATACTGCA